>NZ_DBHLDX010000014.1:0-38279 GCF_057312375.1 Fretibacterium sp. | reverse complement strand
CTTTGCGCGGGACTCATCGGCAGCATTTCATGTCGTTAGCTTTTTTACCTGTCGGAATGAGAAAATATCATTCGTTGAAGAGTATTGGGCCAATGATGGGGTGGCACCTGAATGGCGTCAGAAGATGAAAGTAGGGGACCCGATCCGAAAGTGAGCGAAAAAAACAAGTGCCGTATCAGTAAATATTTCACTGGTCAGGCATATTGCCCTTGAACTTTGTACATAATCATGACATAATAATGAGCAAGAGAGGGGGCTAAAACATGCCGCAAATCCGACCGATTACAGACCTGCGCAACACAAACGAGATTTCTGAGCTTTGTCATGCGAGGAAAGAGCCTGTTTTTATCACAAAAAATGGCTATGGTGACCTGGTTGTGTTGAGTATCGAAGCCTACGAGGAATTGATGGAAAACGTAGACACAGACGCAGCGATCCGAGAAGCGGAACAGGAAGTTGCGGAGGGTGGAAAACTTCTTGACGCCCGTGAAGCCTTACCTCCTCTCCGAAGGAAGCACAACTTATGAAATATGCCGTCAAAATATATCCCCGCGCATATCGGGATTTAGACGGTATCTATTCCTATATCGCCAAAAATCTTATGGTACAAGGAACGGCTGAAAATCTGCTTACTAGCTTGGAGGACGCTATTTTCAGTTTGGAGCAGTTTCCGGAAAGGGAGCCTGTCCGCCGTATCGGGGCCTATGCCAATCAGGGCTATCGTCAGTTGTTCGTCAAGAATTATACCATCATTTATCGTGTGCATAAGGAGAAACGAGAGGTACATATCGTAACCGTGCGCTATTCGCGGAGCGAATTTTAAATCAAATTTTGGAAACGGGCGAGCGGAGAGGCAAAAATGGACAGAAATTTGGAGGAAATGAGCCTGAAGGAGCTGTGGCAACTGTTCCCCATCTTCCTCGTCCGGCATCATGAGGGATGGAGCGATTGGTACGTTGAGGAAGAGAGCAACCTCACAGCGCTGCTCCCGCGCGAAACGGTCAAGCGGCTCTCCCACGTCGGGAGCACGGCCGTCCCCGACATCTGGGCAAAAAACATCGTTGACATCCTGCTGGAAGTCGGGAGCGATGACGACCTGAACAACGTCGAAAAGCGGCTCCTTCAAAAGGACTGGCGGTGCATGAGCCGGAGCGCTCACCGGGTTTCGATGAACAAGGGTTACACCCCCAGCGGCTTCGCCCGGAAGGTCTTTCACCTTCACGTCCGACTCTGGGGTGACAACGACGAGCTGTACTTCAGGGATTATCTGCGGGAATTCCCCGCCGTCGCAAAGGCCTACGAGGCGTTGAAGTTATCGCTCTGGAAACGTTTTGAACACGATCGGGACGGCTACACCGAAGCCAAGGGGGACTTCATAAAAAAATACACCAGCCTGGCAAGGCAGCGCTATGGCGCAAGGTACTAAGGAGCGCGGATTGGGCGAGGCACTATCAAACTTGACGTAAACGTGCAGCGGATCGTTTCCCGACACGTCGGAGATATCCCGGCGTGCCTTCGTCCACCGCGATGCGACTCAATCTAAGCCGTCAGGGAGCATCACCCCGCAACGTCCGATCGCCGTCCGCCGCGTCGCAGACAGCGCCTCGTTCGCCTGTCATCGTGGCCTTCTCACCGTTGATCAGAGATGCGGCCCTCAGGATGAAATCCTCCGGGGCGTCCCTGAACTGATCGAAGACGGGCGCCTCGATTCCGGTGAGGACGGCAACGACATCCCGTCTGGTGAGGTCGGTGGCCTCGGCCAGCCTGCCGATCAGGTCGTACTTCACGCTCCGAGCTCCCGCCCCGCCAGAGGCCTCGTAGGCCTCGACCCCCTCCTTCACGAACGAGGTCCCGGAACGCAGGGCCTCCTTCGACGCCATCGTCCCCAGGACGCCGGACTCGACGCGGGCGAGGGCCTTTGAGAGGCGCAGCCCCCCGTTCAGCGCGCGGACCGCCCTCCGGATCAATTCATCGGCCTCGAAGACCACCGAGTGGACCGGCTTCTCGTCGACGCCGGAACACATCATGACGGGTCTCTCTGGTTCAATGGTCGGTTCTGTGCGGCCGTTGCGGGCGTCCTCCGGCTGCAACACACGGACGCCGCAGGTGGCGTCGGGATTCGCGACGACCGCCTCAGCCACGCCCTCAGCTTCATCCGCAAGCTCTGCCTGCAGCCCCCGCGCAAAGCGGTCGTAGCTCTCGCTGGCGATGATCGTGAGCACGTTGACGTCATGGACCTCATCTCCGAGGGCCTCCGCGTCCATGCGCTCCCCGTCCTGGTTGACGCAGAGGCGCAGGCCGCGCCCCACCTCCTGACGCTTACGGACCTCGCTTCCGCTTCGTTTCAGCGTGCAGATCTGAAAGACGTTGGGGTTGTCCCAGCCCTCGCGCAGAGCGGAGTGGGAGAAGATGAAGCGCACCGGCGACCGCCTGGGGTCGAGGTCAAGAAGGCGCTCCTTGTCCCTCATGATTAGGTCGTAGGCGTCGACGTCGTCCGAGGTACGCTCCCGCCTGTCGCTCAGGCTGCCGTTGGTCATACGCCCCCGTCTGTCGACGGAGAAGTATCCGGCGTGGGTGCTGTCCGGCGCAATCGCCTCCAAATACGCCATGTACTCCTCCTCACCCGGACCGCCCCGCGTCGCGGAAACGACGTCCCGATACTCCTCCTCGAACATCCGCGCAAAAAGGCCGTTTTGGGGCCATCCGTCGGTGTCGTACTCCCGGTAGTGCGCGACCTCGTCGATGAAGAAGAGGGACAGCACCTTGATGCCCCTGCGGAACAGCCGCCGCTCCCGCTCGATGTGGGAGAGGATCGTTTCGCGGATCTGGATGCGGCGCAGCCGGTCCTCGTTCAGCCGGCCGACCGCCTCTCCGGCGCAGAGCCTGACGCCGTTCAGGAACTCCACGGAGTTGTCCCGGCCGTCGATGGACTTCACGACGAAGCCGTCCCGGTACTCCTCCAGCCTGCCGGAGCGCTCGTAGAGGTCGTAGCCGACGCCCGCCGTCCTCGTAACCTGCCGAACGCCCGACGTCCCCCTGAAATCGAACTGAACCGTCGCGGTGGGGGCCGCCGCCCTGGAGAGGTTGAGGCCCTGAAGGTAGACGTAGCCCTCCGTCGCGGCGCCCTCTGCTTCCGCGATGCCCTTGACGGCAATTCGCTTCACCAGCCGTTCGTTGTAGGCCTCCATCGCGCCCAGCCGATAGACCAGATTGTAGAGGCTGTCGGGCCGGTGGGTTGCGGAGTAGCGCAGCGTCATCATGGGGTTGAACTGCCTCAGACCCTCTCTGGTCCGCCTGCCCTCGACGGACTGAGGCTCGTCGATGATCACGATCGGATGGGTCCCAGCGATGACCTCGATCGGCCTCCTCGACCGGAACTCGTCAAGCCTCATGTGAATGCGACGCGCGTCCTTCCCCCTCGCATTGAAGGCCTGCGCGTTGATGATCATGACGTCGATGGAGCGATCCGACGCAAACCGGTCGATCTCCGCCATCTGCACGGAGTCGTAGACGAAGTATCGGACCCTCCTCCCGTACTCCTCCGCGAAATGGTCCTGCATGACCTGAAAGGACTTGCAGGCGCCCTCACGGATCGCGACGCTGGGGACGACGACGATGAACTTGCTCCAGCCGTACCGCCCGTTCAGCTCATAGAGGGTCTTGATGTAGGTGTAGGTCTTTCCGGTTCCCGTCTCCATCTCGACCGTGAGGTTGTAGCGCCCCTCCAGCCTCTCGGACGGCTTGATCCGGTTGGCGCTCTGCACCCTCCGCAGGTTCTCCAGGACCCGCGCATCGGTCAGCTCCGGGACGACAGGCAGGTTGCTCCACCCGATGCAGCCCTCCCGCGGCAGCCGCGGCTCTCCCGCACCCCCGTTTGCCGGCGCTCGATACGGCTGCCCGGCGAACACGTCCGCGACCGCCCTGGCCGCGTCCTCCTGGAACTTCTGGCGTCGGAACCGAAGTTTCACCGCACCCCCCTCCCTCAGAGGACCTTGAGCCTCGCGGTCGGCGCCAGCGCCTTGAAGAGCTCCACGGCGTTGATCCTGGACGGGCTGTCCCTGAAGCTCGCGTCGCGGAACACGGCGCGAAGCGGCCTGCGCCTCGCGATCTCCCTGACGACGGAATCCGGCACGTCCTCGGCGAAGCAGGCAATCAGGTCCCCCTCGTTCCACGTGTGGACCCTGCAGCCCTCCACCTCCTCGCTGCGGTGCGGCATGGAGAGCGGAAGCCCCCACTCCAGCAGGCAGCCGAATAGAAGGTCCATGTCCGTGCGATCCGGTTTTACGTTGGACGCGAGCGCAGGGAGCAGGCTCTGGCGATACTCTCCGGCGGCGTAGTAGACGTCCCTCATGTTGCTCTCGTCCAGCCGGAGGACGCGGAACCCGACGTCCGTCTTTCTCGCACCGTCCGGTCCCTTCGCTCCGATTCGCGCGCCGGAACGGCGAATGCGCTCCCTGCCCAGCTCGGCGATGTCCTTGAACCCCATCTTGAACGCGATGGTGTCCGGGGGCGTGCGCTCCGGAATCTGGACCAGGATAAACCTCCTGCGCCCGCCGTCCTCGGCATTCATCCTCATGATGGCGTCCGCCGTGGTCCCGGAGCCGGAGAAGAAGTCCAGGACGAGGGCCTCCTTGTCCTGAGCGCAGACCATCCTTGTCAGCGCCTGAACCAGGGAAAGCGGCTTCGCGTAGTCGAAACATTTCCCAAGGCCCAGCTCCTCCAGCTCCCGGACCGCCGTTTCGTTCGTCCCCACGGCGGCCTCCCGGTTGAGCTCGACCTTCAGGAAGTTGGTCGGCGTCTTGTAGGCGCCCTCCAGCTCCTGCCTTTGAAAGCGGATGGAAAAACGGTCAGACTTGACGACGAAACAGGTCCCGCGCCTGACCTCTGCCTCCAGGGTCGCCTGCTCCCACTTGAACTCCCCGACGAGGCGGACCGCGTTGGCGTTCACGCCGTCCTCCACGCGCAGCTCGTCCAACAGCCGGACCCTGCCCTTCTCGCCGGCAGGGATGAGCCCGTCGCGGAGGAAGGGGAAGCGAATGCTGCCCTGTGGGAACCGGAGCGTCTTTTCGGGATTCCCGGCGTTCAGGAGGGGGGCGTCGCCGCCGTCGAGGGGCGCGCCGAAGTACTTGAGTGCGCTCCGCTTCTTCTCGTATGCCAGCACGTATTCCACGGTCTTTCGGCACTTGCAGGAGAGCGCGGGCGGAGTGCTGGTCCTGGTCCAGAGGAAGGTCGCCGCGTAGTTTCTCTCGCCGAACGCCTCATTGCAGAGCTTCTGCAGGTTACTGACCTCGTTCTCGTCGATCGAGATAAAGATCACCCCGTCGTCGCTCAACAGGTTCCGCGCCAACAAGAGCCGGGGGTACATCATGGAGAGCCAGTCCGAGTGAAACCTTGGGTTGGCGGAGCTGTTTTCCCTGAAGAGGAGGGTCCCATCCTCGCCCTTCGCGCCGCTTCGCTCCAGGTATTCCTCCGTGCTGACGGCGAAGGTGTCGGAGTAGACGAAGCGATCCGACCCCGTGTTGTACGGAGGGTCGATGTAGATCATCTTGACCTTTCCGAAATAGCTCTCCTGCAGGAGCTTCAGCACGTCGAGGTTGTCCCCCTCGATGTAGAGGTTCTCCGTCGCGTCCCAGTCCACGCTGTCCTCCGGGCAGGGGCGGAGCGTCTTTCGGATGGGCCGGTTCGCCTCGGCGATGGCCGCCCTCTTTCCCACCCACGTGAACGCATAGGCCTCGTCCCCCGCGATCGCTTCGTCGGAGAGCTCCTGACGAAGCCGCTCGAAGTCGATCGCCGCCCTGAGCCTGCCGTCCGCGCCCCGCGCCTCCGTCACGCAGCCGGGGAACAGCGCTCCGATCCGTTCTACGTTGCGGGCGATCCCGTCCGCCCATTCCATTTTCATCCTCTCGGCCATTGAAAGCGCCTCCAGACCACTCCAGACCACTCCAGACCACGGCCTCCGTCCCATTTTGCCCTGCCGTGCCGCCGATCGGCATCGCGTTAGAAAAAGTCCCGGACGCCCCTGCCGCGGCTACAAGTACCTTCCGGTCACGCTCCTTGCGTCCTCCCTGATCTCGCGCGGCGTGCCGGTCGCCACGATCGTACCGCCCGCTTCCCCGCCTCCCGGCCCCATGTCGATGACGTGGTCCGCGTTGCGGATCACGTCGAGGTCGTGCTCGATGACGACCACGGTCGCCCCGTTCTTTATGAGCGTCTGAAACACGTTGAGCAGGGTCTGCACGTCCAGTGGGTGCAGCCCGATCGTGGGCTCGTCGAAGACGAACACGGAATCGGCCTGCTCCCTTCCCATCTCGCTCGCCAGTTTCAGCCTCTGGGCTTCGCCGCCGGAAAGGCCCGGCGTATCTTCGCCCAGCCTGAGGTAGCCAAGGCCGAGGCTCTGCAGAACCCGCAGCTTTGACCGGATGGTTTTCATCTCCCTGCAGAACTCAAGCGCGGCGCTCACGTCCATATCCATCAGCTCCGGCAGGGAATGGGAAACGCCAGCACCATTCGTGTGCCTGACCTGGCAGGCCACCTTCGCATACCTCGACCCGCGGCAATCCGGGCATGGAACCTCCACGTCCGGCAGGAACTGCACGTCCAGACTGATGGAGCCGGTCCCATCGCAGACGGGACACCGCAAGCTCCCCGTGTTGTACGAAAAGTCCCCGGATTTGAAGCCGTGCTGCCTTGCATCCTGCGTGTGCGCGTAGACCTTCCGCAGCTCATCGTGGACGTTCGCGTAGGTCGCCACCGTAGAGCGGACGTTGACGCCTATGGGCGTTGCATCGATCAGCTTGACGTGTTCGATGCCCTCAGCCGCCACCTCGACGACGTGCTCCGGCACCTTCCTTCCCTGCGTCACGGCCTCCAGCGCAGGGACGAGGCTCTCCAGCACCATCGTCGTCTTACCGGACCCGGACACGCCCGTCACCACGGTAAGCCGTCCCCTGGGAATGGTCACCTGAAGGGGCTTGACGGTATGGATCGCGGAAGTCACAAGGCGTATCGTCCCTTCGGCAAACGTTCCGTCAGGACGGAGGGGTCGTTCCCGCTCAACCCTCCGCCCCCCCGCAAGGAACGCCCCGATCTGGGAGGCCGCGTCCTTCTCTACGTCCGCGATCGTGCCCTCCGCGATGACCCTGCCGCCCTCAGCGCCCGCCTGCGGCCCCATCTCGATGAGCCAATCGGCCTCCTTCAGGACCTGCATGTCGTGATCGACGAGCAGGACGGAATTGCCATCCGCCACAAGGTCGTGCATGACGGCGTTCAGTCCTGCGATATTGGCCGGATGCAGCCCGATGGACGGCTCGTCCAGCACGTACAACACGCCCGTCGTCCGGTTTCGCACCGCACGGGCAAGCTGCATCCTCTGACGTTCCCCCGTGGAGAGCGTGGACGCCGCACGGTCAAGGGACAAATAGGCGAGCCCCAAATCCATCAGCCGTCGCGCCGCCGTGCGGAAGGACTCGCAGATGCTGTTCGCCATGGGCTGCATTTCTCCTGGAAGGGAGCCTGGCACGGCCTCCACCCACTGAAGGAGCTCCGACAGGGGCATCCTGCACACCACGTCCAAGGACACTCCGCGCAATTTGGGCTGCCGCGCCCTTTCTGACAGTCTGCTGCCGCCACATTCCGGACAGATTTCCTCCTTGAGGAACTTTTCCACACGCTTCATGCCCTTTTCGTCCCTGACCTTAGCGAGCGCGTTCTCCACCGTATAGGTGGCGTTGTAGTACGTGAAATCCATTTCGCCCGCCACGTTGGAGTTCTTTGCCTTGTACAGGATGTGCCGCTTCTCGGCGGGGCCGTGATAGACGAGGTCCTTCTCCTGATCCGAGAGATCTTGAAACGGCACGTTCGTGCGCACTCCCATGGCCCGGCAGACGTCGGTCATGAGGGACCACATCAGGCTGTTCCAAGGGGCAACGGCCCCCTCGTCGATGGTGAGGGATTCATCCGGCACAAGCGTTGCCTCGTCCACCGTCCGAACCATGCCCGTACCTCCGCAGCGCTCGCAGGCCCCCTGACTGTTAAAGGAAAGCTCCTCGGCCGACGGCGCCTGAACCCGCGCGCCACAGACGGGGCAAACCAGCTCCTGCTCCGCCGCGACCGCAAGCGTGGGCTCCTGCACGTGTCCATTGGGACAGACGTGGTTCGCCAGCCTCGAATACATCAGCCGGACGCTGTTCAGGAGCTCCGTCCCCGTTCCAAAGGTGGAACGAATGCCCGGCACGCCCGGCCTCTGGTGCAGCGCAAGGGACGCCGGCACATAGAGCACTTCGTCGACGTCCGCCTTCGCCGCCTGCGTCATGCGCCTGCGCGTGTAGGCGGACAGCGCCTCCAGGTAGCGCCTTGATCCCTCGGCGTACAAGACGCCGAGCGCGAGCGACGACTTGCCGGACCCGGACACGCCCGCGATCCCGACGATTCGGTTCAGCGGTATGTTCACGTCGATATTTTTCAGGTTATGCACCCTGGCGCCTCGGACCTGAATCGCCTTCGGTGCCGCCACTTCGTCATTCATCCTGCGCGTCTCCATTCCCGCCCCGCAATCAGGGAACATGCCGCGTTCCCTAGCAAAAGGCTATGCGTATAGTCTACCTCATCATGCAAGATGGTTGGACGCACCGGTTCGCCGGGGCAAGTGTCCCTCCGACGCACCGCCCGTAATCGTCAATTATTTTTATCACGAACAGATTAAAAAATCAGCGATGGATTGTAGCCCATCAGGGTGGACTTTCATTGAGCGAAGGCAAAAGAAAAACCCGCTTCGCAGCGGGCTTTTTAGACTATTTTGGACGTTCATGAAAAAGGTAATGGTGGACTGTGAGGGACTCGAACCCACGACCCGCTGATTAAGAGTCAGCTGCTCTACCAACTGAGCTAACAGTCCACGTTATCTTAGTGGCGCGCCCGGCAGGATTCGAACCCGCGGCCTACGGATCCGAAGTCCGTCGCTCTATCCAACTGAGCTACGAGCGCACTATTAACTATTGGGGTGAGCGAGGGGACTCGAACCCCCAACCCCCGGGACCACAACCCGGTGCTCTAGCCAATTGAACTACGCTCACCATATCAATGGCGCGCCCGGCAGGATTCGAACCCGCGACCTACGGCTTAGAAGGCCGTTGCTCTATCCAGCTGAGCTACAAGCGCGTTCGTATCTCAATGGAGCGGGAAACGGGATTCGAACCCGCGACCTACGGCTTGGAAGGCCATCGCTCTAGCCAACTGAGCTATTCCCGCGTCGACACACTTTCGGTCTGCGCTGGTCGGGGCGAAAGGATTTGAACCTTCGACCCCCTGCTCCCAAAGCAGGTGCGCTGACCAGACTGCGCCACGCCCCGAAAAATAATGGTGGAGCTGAGGAGATTCGAACTCCCGACCTCTTCCGTGCGAGGGAAGCGCGCTCCCAGCTGCGCTACAGCCCCGTTGCCACAACAGCGTGTATTCTACCCGTATTCCCCGAACTTGTCAATAACTTTTTGCGAGCTTTTTTCCGGCCTTTCCGTCCCTTCCCCTTCGGTGGCCAGAGCTCACTCCCTATAGGCCACCTTCGCCGCCATCGCCGCGCCCACCAGCCCCGCCTTGTAGCCCAGCGTGCAGGAGACCAGGCGCGTCGCCCGGTCGTCCTCGTAATCGCGGCCGTAGAGCTCCGCCGCAACCTTCCGCCGCAGGGGGACCAGCAGCCGCTCGCCCTGCTTGCCAACGCCTCCGCCAATGCCGACGACCTCCGGCTGAAGGCCGTTGACGAGGTTTGCCACCCCACAGGCCAGGTGATCCGTGTACTCGTCCACCACTCGAATGGCGCCCGGATCCCCGGCCTCGGCGGCGACGAAGGAGGTGTGCCCTCCAACGCGCCCCTCGCGGCGCGCCATCTCCGCCATCGGACCCTTCGGGTCGGCCGCGATGGCCTCGTTCGTCATCGCGATGAGTCCCGTGGCCGAGGCGTAAGCCTCAAAGCACCCCCGGCGGCCGCAGGTGCAGGGGCGTCCCCCGTGGACGATGACCATGTGCCCAAACTCACACGCAGCGGAGTTGTACCCCGCCCATATCCTCCCGTCGATGACGAAGCCCGATCCGACGCCCGTACCCAGCGTAATGATCATGGCACTCGACGCCCCCTTGGCACAGCCCGCCATGACCTCGCCCAACGCTGCGGCGTTGGCGTCGTTCTCCACCCGCGCGGGCAGGCCCAGGGCTTCGGTCAGCATTGGGCCCAGCAGGAAATCGCGCCAGCCCAGGTTGTTGTTGTAGAGCACCGTGCCCTCCTCGGAGCGCACCATCCCCGGACACCCGACGCCCACGGCGCGCACCTTCTCCCACCCCAAGCCGCTGGCCGCGACCACCTGCCTCACGCCCTCAAGGATGTCCTGAAGCACGACCTCCTGGGGCCGCTCCGCCCCCGTCACGATCGCCATCTCGCTGACGATGGAGCCCGATGAGCTCACGACGCCGATCTTGACGCTCGTGCCGCCGACGTCGACGCCGACGTAATACGTCATACCCCTCACCCTCCCTGTTATGAACGTGCAATCATCCTGCGCCGTCGCTCCCGAAACGAAGGACGAACGCGCGGTTCCCTCAGCGCTCCACGCGGCCGGCAGCGCCTGATTCTGTGCCCAACCGACCGCTTTCGCCGGAGCCATGAGCGGCCGGGTTCCCTGTCATCCCCTCCCCGGCGCGCCGCATGGCGCCGACGAGGGCCTCCGCCCCGACGAGGCCTCCTGGGCCGGCCGCCCGGGCGCGCATCACCGTCCAGCCCCGCTCCGACCCAAGGAAAGGGGCCAGGAGCCCCATGTCGCCCGAAACGGTCGTGCCGTCCTGACGGACCGACACCTTCTCCAGGCCAAAGCGGCCTCCAAAGTTGCGCAGGGCCGTCATCGCCGCCAGGAGGCGCACCTCCTTGGGCGGCGTGCCGAAGCGGTCACGGACCTCCTCCATCAGGGCGGCCAGCTCGTCCAGCCCCACCGTCTGGAGCAGCCGGCGATAGATCGTCACGCGCACGTCCTCCTGCGGGATGTAGAACGTGGGGACGGAGCCGCCGTGGTCGAAGCTGAGGTCCGTCATCCTCGTTTCCTCGCCGCGCAGGCGACGAAGCTCCTGCTCCAGCATCCTGTAGAACACGTGAAAGCTGCCGCTTCTGGCGCTTCCGTGCTGGCTGGTTCCGCCGATCTCCCCGCCGCCCCGGATGTCCAGGTCACGCCGGGCGATGGCGTAGCCCGACCCCAGGTCCGTCATGGTGGAGATGGCCTCCAGCCGGTCCGCCGTTTCCCGCGGCAGGACCTCCCGGTCCGGGTAGAAGAAGTAGGCGAAGGCGTTCTCGCCCCGCCGGCCCACGCGCCCGCGCAACTGGTACATCTGCGCCAGCCCCAGCTCCTGAGAGTCGTCCACGATGATGGTGTTGGCCCGCCCCACGTCCAGCCCGCTCTCGATGATGGTCGTCGCCACCAGGACGTCGATCTTGCCGGCGTAAAAGTCCATCATCGTGCGCTCCAGATCGCGCCCCGCCATCTGGCCGTGAGCGATCTGGACGTTCGCCTCAGGGAAGAAGGCCGAGAGCGTGCGGGCCTGCTCCTCCATCCGCGAGATTCGATTCACCACGAAGTAGACCTGTCCGCCGCGGTTCAGCTCGTAGGCCACGGCCTTGCGCACCAGGGGCGCCTGCCAGGGGCCGGCGAAGGTCGTCACGGGCAGACGGTCCTCCGGCGGGGTCGAGAGGACCGAGATGCTGCGCAGCCCCCTCAGGGCCATGGCCAGGGTACGGGGGATGGGCGTGGCGGAGAGGCTCAGGATGTCCACGGCGCCGTAGGCGCGCTTCAGCCCCTCCTTGTGCATGACGCCGAAGCGGTGCTCCTCGTCGATGACCAAAAGCCCCAGGTCCTTGAAGCGCACGCCCTTCTGCAGCAGCTTGTGCGTGCCGATGATGACGTCCACCGCCCCCTCCTCCGCACGGGCCAGCGTCGCGGCGGCCTCCTTCCGCGACACGAAGCGCGAGAGCAGCCCCACGCTGACGGGGAAGCCCGCAAGCCGGGACTGGAAGGTGGCAAAGTGCTGCTGCGCCAGGATCGTGGTCGGCGCCAGGACGCAGACCTGACGGCCCGACGCCACGACGCGGAAGGCGGCGCGCAGGGCCACCTCCGTCTTGCCGAAGCCCACGTCCCCAACCAGCAGGCGGTCCATGGGGAAGCGGCTCGACAGGTCCGCCATGATCTCCGCCGTCGCTCGGAGCTGATCCGCCGTTTCGTTGAAGGGGAAGGCACGGACGAAGTCGTTGTAGAGCTCCTCCGGCGCAGCAAAGGGCTCCCGCCTCTCCAGCTCGCGGCGCGCGTATATCTCGAGGAGCGCCTTCGCCTCCTCCTTGGCGCGCTCCTTGTCCTTCTCCACGCTCTTTCGCCAGCGGGTGCCGCGCAGCGAGTCCAGCTGCGTTTCCTCGTTCTCGTGCTCGGCGAGAGGCGTCAGCTTGTGGGCCTGCAGGACGGGGACGAGCAGGCGCTGATCGTCCGCGAACTCGACGATCAGCGCGTCCGAGGTCACGCCGGCCGTGACCACCTCCCGGATGCCGCGAAAGGCGCCGACGCCGTAGTCCTCGTGAACGACGAGCTGTCCTTCGGAGAGGCGGTCCCGCCACTCCACGGGGGCGCGCCACTCCGAGGTCGCACCGGAGGCGGAGACCCCGGAGAGCTCCCGGTCGGAGATGAAGGCCCGAGCGGACGAGCGGTCCTCAAAGCCCGACGTCAGGGAGGCTTCCCGAAGCTCAAGCCCCTCCCCCAGGACGCTGAAGGGCCCTTTTTCCCGATCCAGGAAGCGGGGGTTCGTCGTGAGCGCCGCAACGCAGCAGCTCTGGGATTCAAGGTCCCGGCACAGGCGCAGGACCGCGTTCAGGTCCCCCTTGAAGGGGGGCAGAGGGCGGACGTCCAGCTCGGCGTCCGCGGCCTCCGCGGAGTCCGTGATCCTGAGGTGCGGCAGCCGGGCCAGCACCTTGATGATCTCCCCCCAATCCTTGACGGCCTTCCCTTCCGTTCCCGTCGACAGCTCCTGCCAGAGCCAGTGAAAGGAGGTCGCCTGGGACTCCAGCCTCTGGGGGTCGAAGAGAAGGACGCGGACGTCATCGGGCAGCATCTCCACAGGGACGCCTTCCGTCGCCGTCGCCATGCCGTGAAGGCTCACCTCCTCCAGATCCGCGGCGCTCTTCTGCGTGGAGGGGTGAAACGCCGTGATGCGATCGAGGTCCTCGTCGAAGAACTCGAAGCGAAGGGGCAGGGCGTGGGCGGGGTCGAAGACGTCCATGATGAAGCCGCGAAGGACGTACTGCCCCGGCGACCACACGAGGTCCGCCCGCTGGTATCCGTTGCGCTCCAGCCAGGCGGCAAGGCGGTCCCTCGCGTAGTCCTCCCCCCTGCGGACGGAGAGCTCCGACTCCCCCAGAAGACAGGGGGCCATCAGCGCGCCGGGCGTGGCGGCCAGCGCCCCGCCCTCCGCCGTCCAGCGGCGAATCGTCTCGCCTCGCTCCAGCAACAGGGGACGGCTGTTGACGGACTCGGAGGTGAGGGGGAGCTCGGACAACAGCATGGCCGGCCGGTCCGGAAACAGGGCGCGGCTGTCCGCAGCCAGCTCCGAGGCCTGCCGCAGGTCCGGAAGCACCGCGAGGGTCCGCCCCGCGGGACACATCCAGGCGCGCGCCGCCCCTCCCGCGCGGTCCAGCACCGCTCCGCCACTTCGCCACAGGGTGCCGGCCTCCTCCAAGCTCCTCAGCACAGGACGTCTTTCCCTCACAGGCAATCCCTCCGCTCCAAAGTTCCGGCCGCTCAGGCGGCCGATGGCTCTAATGTATTTTATCCCGTCCTCCGGCAAAATGCCCGCGGAGTTTGGGCGTTTTGGAGCGCAGCGGCCGTTTGTGCTATGATTCAGAAGGTCCGATCACGGCAGGGGCTGAGGCCGTCGCGCGGGCGGCCTCGCGGATCGCATTCCAAAGGGGGTATCACATTGAGGAAAGTGGGTTTTATCGGCGTGGGCATCATGGGGAAGTCCATGGTGCGCAACCTGATGAAGGCGGGCTTTGAGCTCCGCATCTTCGCGCGGAACAGGGCGAAGGTCGCCGACGTGATCGCGGAGGGCGCTGCCTTCAGCAGCTCCATCGCGGAGTGCGTCAAGGGCTGCAGCGAGGTCATCACGATGGTGGGCTTCCCGCGTGACGTGGAGGAGGTCTACTTCGGGGCCGGAAACGTCCTGGACAGCGCGGATCAGGGCGCCTGCCTCATCGACATGACCACCAGCAGCCCGACGCTGGCCGAACGGCTCTACGCCGAGGGCACGAAGCGCGGCTTCCGGGTGATGGACGCCCCCGTGACCGGCGGCGAGACGGGGGCACGGGACGGGACGCTCTCCATCCTGGCGGGAGGCGACAGGGCGGACTACGAGGCCTGTATGCCCCTGTTCCGCGCCATGGGCGCCAACGTCAACTACCAGGGCAAGGCGGGCTGCGGCCAGCACGCGAAGCTGACGAACCAGATCATGATCGCGGGGACGCTCTCCGGCGTGTGTGAGGCCATCGCCTACGCACGGGCCAAGGGGCTGGACCTCGAAGTGCTGCTGAAGTCCCTGTCCACCGGCGCGGCGGCCAGTAGGCAGTTGGACGCCTGCTGGCCCAAAATCACGGCGAACGACTTCCAGCCGAGTTTCTTCCTCAAGCACTTCCTGAAGGACCTGACGCTGGCCTCGGAGGAGGCGGCGCAGAGCCGCCTGCACCTGGAGGTCCTGGCTCAGGTGACGGAGGACTACGGAGAGCTGGCCCGCGACGGGTTCGGGGACATGGGGACCCAGGCGCTGATCAAGCACTACGAACGGTAGCGCCGAGCGGTCGGGATGAGGTTCGGCCATCGAGTCCACGATCGTTCGTGATACAATGACCTTGGAGAGGCTGCTGCAACATTGAAACTCCGAAGGAGGGGCGAGCGTGTACGCGATTGCGTTTGACCTGAAGATTGCGGAACTCAAGAAGAATTATGGGGAGCCCTACAACGGGGCCTATCAGGAGATCAACGAAGAACTTAAGAAAGCGGGCTTTGAGTGGACGCAGGGGAGCGTCTATCTCTCCATGAAGGACGAGGATAACCTTACCGCCGTGTATAAGGCGATCAACGCGCTTTCAAGGATTGAGTGGTTCAAAAATTCCGTGCGCGACATCCGGGCTTTTAAGGTCGAGGACTGGTCGGACTTTACCGACGTCGTCAAGGGACTGGATTAGGGTCTGGAGATCACGTGAGCCCCGACTTCCGTCGGGACTCACCGGTTTTGCAGGGTTCGGGCAGGGTCTAAGCCCTCATGACCTCCAAGGCGCCGTTCCACATCTCGCGCGCCGTGGTGACGACGGAGAGGTTCGCCTCGTAGGCACGGCTGGCCACCAGCATGTCCGTCATCTCCCGCACCAGGTTGACGTTGGGATAGGCCACGTAGCCGTCCTTGTCCGCATCCGGATGGTCCGGCTGATAGGTCATCCGCGGGGCCGTCTGGTCCTCGGTGATGGCCGTGACGCGCACGCCGCCGATGTCGCGGTAGCCGCCGATGGTCTTGTCGAGCATCTCCGCGAAGACGGGCACGCGCCGCTTGTAGGGCCCGCCGCTCAGCGTTCGGGTCGTGTTGATGTTCGCCAGGTTGGAGGAGATCGTGTCCATCCACAGGCGATGGGCCGTCAGGGCACTGCCCGCGACCTCCATGCTGTCAAAGATTTTCATGACAGGAACGCCTCCCTCTAACGGCCCGCGATGACGGACTTCAAAAGCGCCGTCTTGCCCGCGGCGACGCGCATCATCGCCCCGTACATCATGCGGGTTTCCGACAGCACGGCCATCTCGCGCTCCGGGTCCACGTTGTTCCCGTCCAGGCGGTAGATCTCGTCCGAAACCTTGATCTCGGAGGCCCTGACGTCCGCCATGCGCAGGGGATGAGAGGGGATGTGTCCCGCATCCGTCACCGTCATGTGCAGCTTTCTGCCCTTCTCCATGACCTCGCGCATCTGGTCCTCAAAGGAAACGTTCCGGCGGGCGTAGCCCGGCGTGTTGGCGTTCGCCACGTTTCTCGACACCGCCTTGAAGCGCTCGGCAAGGCACTCCGTCTCCTTCTCCACGACGCTCCAGGTGTAATCTCCCAGCACGGCCCTCACCCCTTTCTTCGCTATTATACACCACGAAGCGTTCCGCGGCCCCTTCAGTACAACACGCGGGGGGTGGTGGCCACGCCCAGCTCCTCCACGAAGAGCGGGCTCAGCACCTTGATGTAGGTGCCCTTCATCCCCAGGCTGCGGCTCTCGATGAGCCCCGCGCTCTCCAGCTTGCGAAGCGCATTGACGATGACGCTGCGCGTCACCCCCACGCGGTCCGCCACCTTGCTCGCGATGGCGACCCCTTCGAGCCCGTCGATCTCCGCCAGGATGTGCTTCATGGAGGCCACTTCGGAGTAGGAGAGGGCTCGCATCGCCATCTGCACGGCAATGCGGTCGCGGGAGCGCTCCTCGATCGTCCGGTTGCGCTCGTTCAGGATTTCGATGCCCACCAGCGTGCCCAGGTACTCCGCCAGCAGGAGGTCCCGAAGCAGGAACGGGGCGTGGAAGCGGACCAGCAGCACCGTCCCCAGCCGCTCCGCCGCAGCGCCGATGATGGGTACGTACATCAGGTGCTTCTCCGGCCGCTCGCCCTCGTAGTCGTCGTCGAAGAGGAAGGCGTCCTCGTCATGGACCTCGGAGTCCCTGCACCGGTTCATCCGGACCACGAACTCCTCCGGCATGACGCCGTCCCTCATGCTGTCCGACAGGGCCTTGGACTCGTAGTCCGGAAGCCAGTTGTGCCCCAGCAGCTTGCCGCCCTTGTCCACGATGTAGACGTTTGCCGTGGAAAATTCGGACAGGAGCCGGGACAACCTGTCGTAGTCCAGAAGGTCCCCCTCCCGGCGGTTCTGCAGCGCCCGGCCCACCTGCCGCGTCTTCTCAAGGATGTCCTCCATCGCCTTCGTCACCGCTTCCGAGCAGGGCCCCGCTTCCCACCCGCTATCCGTGACGGAAGCGCTCAGGATATCCAGCGTCCCCTCAGCTTTCGCTTCCTTCGTTCCACGTCGCTTCTCAGTTCTCTTTGCCATCAATAGAATTCCTCCTGGGGATGACCGGCGGAGGAACCGCACGGCCATCCACTGCGTCAAGATTTAGAAACGGGGCCAACGCGACACGCGATGCCGCACGCTGTGATTCGCCCGTCTGCTGTCCTGTTGCTACAGTATAACAATAATTTCACGACAATTCAACACAATAGAGAGGGCGCTAACCCAAATTCGCTGCCAGACCGGCAGGTCACAGAAGATAACGTCGTATGTCACGGTCCTCCACGAGGGAGGCGAGGCGCTCGCGCACGAGGTCCGCGGTGATCTCGATTCGTTCGACGCTCCGGTCGCAGACGCTGAAGCTGATCTCCTCCAGCAACTGCTCCATCATCGTGTGCAGCCGCCTGGCCCCGATGTCCTCCATCTCGGCGTTCATCTTGCTGGAGAGCTTGGCGATCTCCGCCGTCGCCTCCTCCGTGAAGACCAGCTCCGTGCCCTCCGTCGAGATGAGGGCCGTGTACTGGCGGATGAGGCTGTTCTCCGGCTCCGTCAGGATCTGCTGCAGGTTCTCCCAGCTCAGGGGCTCCAGCTCCACGCGGATGGGGAACCGCCCCTGCAGCTCCGGGATGAGGTCCGACGGCTTCACCCCGCTGAAAGCGCCCGCCGCGATGAAGAGGATGTGGTCCGTCTTGACGGGGCCATAGCGCGTCTGGACGACGCTGCCCTCCACGATGGGCAGGAGGTCGCGCTGCACGCCCTCGCGGCTCACGTCCGGGCCCGTGCTGCCGCCCCGGACTACCACCTTGTCCAGCTCGTCCAGGAACACGATGCCGTCCTCCTGAACGATCTCCAGCGCCTCCCGCGCCAGCGTTTCCTTGTCGATGAGCTTCTCCGCCTCCTCGGACTGGAAGATGCGCAGCGCCTCCTTCACCTTCATGTGGCGCTTCCTGGAGCGCTTCGGCAGGATCCCGCTCAGCATCTCGCTGATGTTGACGCCCATGCTGTCCATGCCCGAAGCCCCCATGATGGGGATCGTCGTCACGGCGTCCGTCACCTCGACGTCCACCTCCCGGTCGTCCAGCCTGCCCGCCCTGAGCATCTCCAGCAGTCGAGTGCGCGTCCTGGCGTTCTCCTCGACCTGTCCCTGCTCCTCCCGCTCCTCCTCCGCAGCCTCCTCATTGGAGGCTCCAAAGGCCTTCATGAGGTCCGGCATAGAGAACTTACGCTCCTTTTTGGGGAGCATCGCGTCCAGCAGCCTCTGCTCCGCCCGCTCCAGGGCGGGGGCCTGCATCGTTTCGAGCATCCGCCGGCGCACCATGGCGACGCCGAACTCCGTCAGGTCGCGAATGATCGTTTCCACGTCGCGGCCCACGTAGCCCACCTCGGTAAACTTCGTCGCCTCCACCTTGATGAAGGGCGCGTCCGAGAGCGTCGCCAGGCGGCGGGCGATCTCCGTCTTACCCACCCCCGTCGGCCCCACCATCAGGATGTTCTTCGGCATGATCTCGTGCGCCATCTCCGGGGGCAGCGCCCGCCGGCGCAGGCGGTTCCTCAGCGCGATGGCCACGGCCCGCTTGGCCTTGTCCTGTCCCACGATGTAGCGGTTCAGGTACTCGATGATCCGTGAGGGCGTCAGCGCAGAATTCAGCCCGCTCATTCTCCAAGCACCTCCAGGGTCACGACGCTGTCCGTGTAGATGCAGATCTCGGCAGCCAGCTCGATGGCGCGACGCGCAATGCGATCCGGACTCCAGTCCGTGGCCTCCCGCAGCGCCCGGCCTGCCGCCAACGCGTAGCCGGACCCGGACCCAATGGAGGCCACGTCCCCCTCCGGCTCCAGGATGTCCCCCGCCCCGCTCAGGAGCAGCGTCATGCTCCTGTCCGCCGCCAGCATCATGGCCTCGAGCCGGCGCAGCGCCTTGTCCATGCGCCACTCGCGCACCAGCTTCACGGCCCCCTTCATCAGGTCGCCCTTCTCCTGCTCCAGGCAGTTCTCAAAGCGTTCCAAAAGCGTCATGGCGTCCGCCGTGCTGCCGGCGAACCCCGTCAATATCTTTCCTCCCAGCAGTGGACGCACCTTGCGCGCCCCGGACTTGATGATCTGACTCCCAAGCGTCACCTGGCCGTCCCCC
This sequence comes from Fretibacterium sp., assembly GCF_057312375.1. Lineage (NCBI taxonomy): Bacteria > Thermotogati > Synergistota > Synergistia > Synergistales > Aminobacteriaceae > Fretibacterium > Fretibacterium sp. The sequence continues at coordinate 19,060 of NZ_DBHLDX010000014.1, read as the reverse complement.
GCCATGGCGACCCGCGCTCCATCCCGAACGCAGACAATCGTCGTTCCCGTAAACAGCGTGATCATCCTTTCAGAAAAATGCCAATCCATCATTTCGACACAGGCCACCGGCAGTACGGGCTCATTCCCCGTCCGTGCCGACGTGGGCTCTGGGGTGGGCCGCCGCGTAGCTCTCCTTCATCCATGAGGCGCTGACCGTTAGGTAGATCTGAGTCGTGGCAAGGCTCTCGTGTCCCAAAAACTCCTGGACGAACTTCAGGGACGCCCCACGCTCCAGAAGGTGCGTCGCACAACTGTGGCGCAGGACGTGAGGCGTTACCCCCTCAAGCCCCGCCCGGGCCGCGAGGGCCTTCACGACGCGGTGCACCGTGCGGACCGTGATGGGCTTCAGACCGGTCCGCCTCCTTCGCCCCTCCTTGCCGGGGCTGCCCGCTCCCTCGTGCCCCACGAAGACGAAGGGGCCGAGGGCCTCCGTCCCGCGCAGAGCCGTCAGCGCGCGCTGGGCGCAGCGGCCAAACGGCACGCGCCGCTCCTTGCTGCCCTTGCCCAGGATGATGAGCCAGCGCTCGTCCAGGTCCACGTCCTCCCAACGCAGGCTGGTCAACTCCGAAACGCGAAGCCCACAGCCGTAGAGGACCTCCAGGATCGCCGTGTCCCGCAGCGCCTCCTCCGACGCCCCCGCCTCAGCAAAGAGGCGCTCCACCGCCTCCTCGCTGAGGGCGCGGGGAATGCGCCGGGGCGCGCCGGGGCCCCGCAGGTTTCGGGCCGGGTCTCGCTCCAGGACACCGCGCTCCTTCAGGAAGGCGAAGAAGCTTCGGAGGGACGAGAGCTTTCGCGCCACCGTCGCCTTGGCATACCCCCAGCCGAAGAGCGCCCGCAGGTACGCCCTCAATATCGGCGCCTCCACCAACCGGGCCTCCGACACGCCGCACCCCTCGAGGTACTCCGCAAACTGCTTGAGGTCCGAGGCGTAGTTGACCAGAGTGTGCTCCGATTGCGATCTGTTCTGCACCGACTCCACAAAGACGTCGATCAGATGGTCCATCATCTCTGCAGTCATTTTTAAATAATACCAATTTTTGGGATAATTACAAGGATTTTTCTCAAAATGTTCTCAATCGTAAAACGGGCCGAAACTCACGGTGAGCTTCGGCCCGTTCCTCAGACTTCATCTTTATTCAGCAGGAAAAACCGGGTTAAAGGGCGCCCGCGCCCTGTCGTTCCACGTTAGAAAAAGAAGCGGCCCTCGCCGCTGTGAAGCCTGGGGCCGCGCTCCCTAGGCATAGAGCCGGCGCATCGCGCCGCTGCGATCCTTCAGGTAAAGCGCAATACCCTTCAGCACCCCGTCCTCGCCGCGCACGGCGGGGACCAGAGAGCCGTCCGACGTAAGCCACTGGGGCATCTCATCGGAGTAGACCAGCTTGGTCGTTTCACATCCCATCCTTTCACCTCCCTCCTGAAAAGGAGGACACCACCTCCGCATCAAGTTTTGCATGACCCCGCAGCCAAGCGTTCATGGGGCCAACGCGAGGCCCATAGTACTCCGACCGGCCCAAAATGTCAAACCGGTGGAGCGGAATTACGCGGAAGGGCGGAGGGCAAGGCCATTGCGTATCGATCCGAAGCGTTGAGGGGAGGGCTGAGCCGGCGCTGCTGGGGAGGTGTCGTCAGGGGAGAAGGCAACCCCTCCGCCTCACTCCCCCTCCCCGGTCCTCAGGGGCACCTTGAAGGAGATCGTCGTCCCCTTTCCGATGACGCTGCTCACCGCAAACTCCCCGCCCTGGACCGTAACCCGCTCCTCCATGTTCTGCAGGCCGTAGGAGCCCCGCTCCCGCGCCGCTGCCTTTTCCTTCTCCACGTCGAAGCCCTTGCCGTCGTCGATGATCAGGACCCGGACGATACGCCGGGAGTTGCCGATCGTGACCTTCACGTGAGGGGCGCCGCTCTTCGCGGCGTTGACGACGGCCTGGTGAATGGTCTTGAAGACGTTGCCCCGCTGGAGCAGAGGGACCTCCTCCAGCTTGCCCGTCAGTTTCCACGTCAGCTCCGTGCCCCAGCTTCGCTTCACCTGGTCCGCCAGGCGCTTCAGCGGCACCTCGAACCCCATGTCGATCCCCGTCGGGCTGAGGCCGAACAAAAGGGATCGGACCTCGCTGAGCCCGCCCCGCAACTGGCTCAACGCCAGCTTCAGCTCTCCTGCCGCCTCGGAGTACTCCCCCCGGGACATGAGCTCCTGAGCCATCTCAAGGGTCAGGCCAAGGGCCGAAAAGGACTGGGTGGGCCCATCGTGCAGCTCCTGGGCGAAGGATCGGGCCTCGCGCTCGGCGATCTGAAAGGCCGTGACCAGCGCGCTGTCGTTGACGATCTCCGCCGCCTGGGCCGCAGGCATCGCTTCCGGCAACGCCACCAGGTTCATCACCATCCGCAGGCGCGTCCCCATGCTCTCGCTCTTAGAAACGAGGCGCGACAGGGTGCGCTCCTCCTTCTGCAGCTCGTCCCGTCGCTGCGTCAGGTTGCGGTAACGTTCCTCAAGCAGGGCGTGCAGCTTCATGGACTCCGAGGCCCGGTCGTAGACCTCCTTCTCCTCGGCGATCAGGCCCTGCTTGGAGTAGAGCACCAGCTTCTCCCGAAGGGCCGAATACTCGCGGGAGGCGGTGTCGATCCCCGATGCCAGCTCCTTCAACTCCAGGGACATGGCGTTGATCCGGCTTCGGGCCTTCTCCAGACGGGACGCCTCCTCCTTGCGGATCGAGTTCAGCTCGTCCAGGCTCTGCTGGATGAATTGAAGGATGCGGTCCTCCAGCACCGCTACCTTATCCGACATGACGCCCCTCCATCAGGGACTCCGTTCCCCGACCGCCACGGTCAGTCGCTGCCCAGGCCGATGAGGGCTCCGGCCCAACGCCTCATCTCCACCATGCCATGGCCGCAGACGCGAAGCGTGCGTCCGCCCAGGCGCTCCACGCCCGGAAGGATGGCCCCCCGGTCGCATTGAAGCGTCGTGTGGAAGGTGATGCGCAGGTCGAAGCTGCCGTCCCCGACGTCCATCCGCGGCGCGGTCCCCGCCCGGACCCGTGCCACGGCCTCCACGGCCGCAGCCCGCAGGAGCTTCGCGCTCTCGTCCGGGGTGAGGCACTCCGCCGAGAACCTGCCGTGAGCCTCCTTCACGCAGGCCGTCACCAGACCGTCCCCCAACAGCGCCGAGGCCTCGCTGCAGGCCGCGCGGTCCCCCGTCAGCATCGCCACGGGGATGCCGTAGTGCGCCGCGACGGCGGCGTTAAGACCCGTTTCCCCCACCTCGCGCCCGTTCAACTGGACGGAGTAGACGCGCCGGCCGCTGACCGTGTGGTCCAACACCGCGTTCGGCGTGCCGGCCATGGCGTGATAGGCGACGAAGATCACCGCGTCGGCTTCCCCGCACCCCTCCATCATCCCCAGGACCTTCGGGGTCCCGCTCAGGAGGCGCACCCCCTGGTTCAGGGCGGAAACGTCCAGGTTGATCATCCGGTCGTGGGCGTCGTTCACCAGGACGTCCTCAACTCCGGCCTCCGTCAACCCCTCGATCACCGCGTTGACGTCGTGGAGCTGCATTCTGCAGCCAAATGCATACTCGACGGGCCTCTCGTGGTTCGTCTGATCGACGTGCACCACGCCCGTGGCCCCTTCAAGATCGGCACTGATATAGACCTTCATTTAACCTCATTCCCCCAACACAGCAGAGCGGCCAGGCGCTCGTTCGTTTTATTCCCGCTATTCTACACGAACAGACCGCATACATAAAGACTTAATCCTCAGTGGTTTGGGGTATTTTGCACTATGGGAGCCAAGCCCTCCCGAAGCTCGTGGGGCAGCGGAAGGCGGAAGGAGAGCGGGACGCCCGTGACGGGGTGCGGGAAGGCCAGGCACCACGAGTGCAGGAACACGCGCCCCAGCTCCCGCCCCCTGGACGCGCCGTAGAGCGCGTCGCCAAAGAGCGGGTGCCCCAGGGCCGCCATGTGGACGCGGATCTGGTGCGTGCGCCCCGTAAAGAGGGAGCAGACCGTCAACGACGCCCCACCCCGGCGCCACAGGACGCGATAGCCCGTGAGGGCGGGCCGGCCCCCTTCCACCACGGCCATGCGCAGCGGGTTCTCCGGGTCCCGTGCGATGGGGCCGGAGAGGGTCCCCCGATCGGAGGGAAGGGCCCCCTGCGCCAGGGCCAGATACTCCTTCGTCACCTGTCGCGCCTGAAACATCCGCTGCAGCTCCTCCATGACCTCCTGACGCCGGGCCACCACCATGAGGCCCGACGTCGTGGCGTCCAGCCGATGCACGATGCCGGGCCTCAGCCGGTTCCTCAGGAGGCGCATCTCAGGGTAGCGCCACAGGAGGCCGTGAACCAGCGTGCCGCGCCAGTGTCCCGGCGCGGGGTGCACGACGAGCCCCGCGGGCTTGTCGATCACCACCAGGTCCCGGTCCTCGTACACGACCCCGAACGCCACCGGCTCCGGCTCGATCTCCATCCCCTCCGGCTCCGGAAGGGTCACGCGGTAGATGGCTCCCGCCAGGACCTTTGCAGCGGGCCTGAGGCGCCTCCCCGGCCCCTCCACCCGGCCCTCCTTCAGGAGCCTCTGGGCGAAGGAGCGCGTGACGCCAAGCCCGCGGGACAGGAAGACGTCGAGGCGCCCGCCTTCCCCGTCCCCCGTCAAGGTTTCCAGCACCTCGTCTTCGGCCATGCGGCCGCACCTCCCTTCAAAAAAAGGCCCCCTTGCACAGGGGGCCACGGTTAGAGCGGGGCACGGGGGTCAACGGGCCATTCCGCGCAGCACGGCCGCGCAGCGCGGGCACAGGCCCTCGCCGTCCGCCGCGTCGGAGTACTTCCAGCAGCGCGGGCACTTCGCGCCCTCCGTGAAGCCGCCCGCCGCCTCGATGCCCGTTTCCGCGTCCTTGAAGCGCCGGGGCAGCGTCAGCTCGTCGACGAAGTCGAAGCGGGAAACGATGCAGACGTCCGCCAGCTCCTGAGGCGTGAAGCCCTTCATGGCGGGGTCCGTGATCTGAGAGCGCTTCACCTGGACGGCAGCCTCCAGCGAGGTGCCGATGGTCTTGTCCGCCCTCAGGCCCTCCAGCATCCGGCTCACCGCGCCCCGCAGCGTCAGGGCGTTCTCCCACAGCGCGTCCAGCCCGTCGTCCACCTTGGAACGGTCCGCCGTCGGGAAGTCCGTCAGGAAGACGCTCTCCGCCAACGACGGGTCGAGAGCGCGCATCTCCTGCCATACCTCCTCCGCCGTGAAGCTCAAGAGGGGCGCCAGCATCCGGGTGAGGGCGGAGAGGACCTCCCACATGGCGGTCTGTGCGCTGCGCCGGGTCAGGGAGTCCGCCGCCTCGACGTAGAGCCTGTCCTTGCTCACATCCAGGTAGAAGGCGCTCAGCTCGTTGACGCAGAAGGAGTGGATGGTCGACATCGGCATGTGGAACTCGTAGTCCTCCATGGCCCCCCGCACCCTCTCGATCGCCCGCTGCAGGCGGTCCAGAATCCAGCGGTCCATCGACAGCATCCTCTCGTAGGGCACGGCGTCCCTGCCGGGGTTGAAGTCGTGGAGGTTCCCCAGGAGGAAGCGCGCCGTGTTTCGGATGCGGCGGTACGTCTCCGACAGCCCCTTGATGATGCCCTTCGAGATGCGAACGTCGTTCCTGTAGTCCGTGGAGGCCACCCACAGGCGCAGGATGTCCGCGCCGCTCTCGTTCACGATCTCCTCCGGAAGGATCGTGTTGCCCAGGGACTTCGACATCTTGCGCCCCTCGCCGTCCAGGATGAAGCCGTGGGTCAGGACGCTGCCGTAGGGCGCGCGGCCCTTGATGGCCACGGAGGTCAGGAGGGAGGATTGGAACCAGCCCCGATGCTGGTCGCTGCCCTCCAGGTACATCTCGCAGGGCCAGGAGAGCCCGAAGTCCTCGTTCAGCACGGCCAGGTGCGAAACGCCCGAATCGAACCACACGTCCAGGATGTTGCTGTCCTTCTCCACGTTGTGCGAGCCGCAGTGGTCGCACAGGGCCCGGTCCCCGAACAGGTCCTGAAGGGAGCGGCTCCACCAGATGGAGGTCCCCTCCGGGTCTCCGTTCACCCTCTCCGCCAGCGTCCGGATGCGGTCCGCCGTCAGCGTGAAGGCGCCGCAGTCCTTGCAGTGCATGGCCGGAACGGGGACGCCCCAGACCCTCTGGCGGCTGATGCACCAGTCGGAGCGGGTCTGCACCATGTTGTAGATGCGGTCGTGACCCCAGCCGGGAATCCAGCGCACCGCGTCGTCGATGACGTGGAGCGCCTCGTCCTTGAACTTCGTCACGTCGATGAACCACTGGTCCGTGGCGCGGAAGATGACGGGCTTCTTGCAGCGCCAGCAATGGGGGTAGCTGTGCATCAGCCTGCCCTGTCCCAGCAGCCGGCCGCGGGCCCGCAGCATCTCGAGGGCCTTCGCCCCGCCCTCCTCCAACGACATGCCGGCCACGACGGGGACGTCCTGCTCGAAGCGCCCCGTGCTGTCCACGGAGCTCGCGATCCGGAGCCCGTAGCGGACGCCCGTTTCGTAGTCCTCCACGCCGTGTCCGGGGGAGGTGTGGATGCAGCCGGAGCCCATGTCCAGCTCCACGTAGTCCGCCAGCACCACCAGGACCTCGTGGTCGTCGTAGAAGGGGTGCGTGCCCGTGAGCCCCTCCAGTTCCGCGCCGGGGACGACGAGCAGGGGATCGCCCAGGGCGAGCCCCGCGGCCGCGCACACCGTGTCCTTCAGGTCCACGGCCAGGCAGTACACCCTGTCGCCGCAGGCGTAGAATCCGTACTCGTACCGGGGGTGGACGGCAACGGCGGCGCTGGAGGGCAGCGTCCAGGGCGTCGTGGTCCAGATGACGACGTAGACGTCCTTCCCCTCCAGCTGCGGGAACCGCTTCGCCGCGCTGGGCAGGGGGTAGGCGGCGTAGACGGAGGGGGACTCCTCGTCCCAGTACTCAATCTCGCCGGCCGCCAGGGCCGTCTGACAGTCGATGCACCAGTAGACGGGTTTCAGCCCGCGATAGATCAGGTCCTTGTCCACCATAGCGGCAAAGGCGTCGAGCTCATGACGCTCGTAGCCCGGATTCAGCGTGACGTAGGGCTTCTCCCACTCGCCGAGGCCCCCCAGGCGCATAAACTGCTCCCGTTGCACGTTCAGGAAGTGCAGCGCCGTTTCCCTGCACCTCCTGCGCAGCTCCAGGGGGTCCACGCCGTCCTTCGAGATGTGGCTGTCCCTCAGCGCCCGAAGCTCGATGGGCAGGCCGTGGGTGTCCCAGCCCGGAACGTAGGGGGCATACCGCCCCGTCATCATCTTGTACTTGACGATAAAGTCCTTCAGCACCTTGTTGAAGGCCGTTCCCAGGTGGATGTTGCCGTTGGCGTAGGGGGGGCCGTCGTGGAGCACAAAGCGTTCCGAAGCGCCTTCCCGTGCCTTCAGGGCCTTGTGGTAGATGTCCTTCTCCTGCCAGAACTTCAGAAAAGCGGGCTCCCTCTTCGCCAGATTGGCCCGCATGGGGAAGTTCGTGACGGGAAGGTTCAGCGTGTCCTTATAGTCCTTCTCCTGACTGCTCATGATAAAAAAACTGCCTCCCAAAATCATTCCGCGCCCTGCCCCGTCCTTTTGGAACAGCCGCGCCGGTCTTCCGTCGGACCTCCGCTCCCGGCGGGGAACGGGCGGATCGACGGCACGATAATTGACAATCTTATCACACAAACGCGGATTTTGACGGCGAACGCCGCCTTCCGTCAGGCGATCCTAAGGACGGGGCAGCGCTCCAGGTGCCCGGGCGGCGTTCGAAAACGCCTTTTGACGTATAATTAAACACAAGAAAATTCAGCGCCCCTCCGGGGGCGAAGGAGGCTTCATTCGGATGCGGCAGACGGAAAGGATTGCCCTGATCAACGGGCGCATTCACACCCCCAACGGCATCGTGGACTCCCTGACGGTCGAAGCGGGGCGCGTGGCGACGGTCGGCGCAGCGCCCGCCTCGCGGCCCTCCGGGGACGCGAGGGTCTTCGACCTGGAGGGGCGCACGGTGCTGCCCGGCTTCTGCGATTCCCACGCGCACTTCCTGCACTGGGCGATGGCTCAGGAGCAGGTTCAGCTTGGGGGCTGCCGCTCCCTGGACGAGCTCCTGGAAACGCTTGCCGACTTCGCCGCGGAGCACCCCTTCCCCGCGGGCGGCTGGTACCGCGGCCTGGGGTGGACGGCCGAGAACCTTCGGGGGGCCGCCCCCACCCGCCACGACCTCGACGCGATCCTCCCCAACGTCCCCGTCATCCTGTGGCGCGCCTGCGAGCACGTGGCCGCGGTCAACACGGCGGCGCTGGAGGCCGCAGGCATCACGCGCGACACCCGCGTGGAGCGGGGGACCGTGGAGCTGGGCATGGACGGCGAGCCCGACGGCATCCTGAAGGAGGCGGCCGTCGAGCTCGTGGAGCGATGCCTTCCCCCCATGTCGGACGAGGACATCACCCGCCTGCTGCACGCCTATGGCCCCCTGGCGGCGAGCTTCGGCCTGACGGAGATCCACTCCGACGACCTCGCCGTCTTCTCCTTCGACTTTCGCAGGGCGGAACGGTTCTTCATGGACGCGGCCCTGGCGGGGGACCTGCCCTTCCGCCTGCGGGAGCAGATGCGCCTGCCCAGCCGGGACCTCCTCCTGGACTTCCTCTCCGACGGATGGCGGAGCGGCGACGGGGTGCCCTTCTTCCAGATCGGGCCGATGAAGCTCATCTGCGACGGCTCCCTGGGGGGAAGGACGGCCTGCCTGAGGCAGGACTACGCCGATGCGTGGGGTGAGCGCGGCATGGCCCTCTTCGACCAGGAGGAGCTGGACGACCTGGTTCTCACCGCCCACCTGTCCGGGATGCAGACGGCGCTGCACGCCATCGGGGACCGCACGCTGGACATGTGCCTCGAGGCCCTGGAGCGCGCCCAGTCGGAGCGGAGGTGGAGCGCCCGCCACATCATCGTCCACGCCCAGGTGGCGGACGACGACCAGCTCGATCGGATGCGGGCCCTGCGGCTCTGTGCCGCCGTCCAGCCCTCCTTCGTGCCCTCGGACCGCGCCATGGCGCGGGAGCGGCTGGGGCAGGAGCGGGCGGACCGAAGCTATCGCTGGCGCACCATGATGCGGCGGGGCATCGTCTTGGCGTCGGGCTCGGACGCCCCCATCGAGGACCTACGCCCCCTGGCGGGCATTCAGGCCGCCGTGACGCGAGCGGCCCCAGGCAGCGGCGAAGACGCATGGAACCCCAAGGAGCGCCTCTCCGTGGCAGAGGCCATCGCCGCCTGCACGTGGAACGCGGCATGGTGCGGGCACAACGAGGGGCGCCGCGGCGAGATCGCGCCGGGGCGCGACGCGGACCTCGTGGTGCTGGATCAGGACCCCTTCGCCGTCCTCCCCGGCGACCTCGCGGACGTCGGAGTGGACCTGACCCTCTGCGGCGGGCGCGTCACCCACAGCTCAGGCCGTCTCGACTGAGGGAGCGCGGCGGGGACGTTTGAGGCGGGGGAAAAAACTCCCCCCCTGTGCCCCGCCGGCCCTTTGGAGGTTTTTTAATTAAAATGGATAGGAGAAAATGCGGCGTGCTGCTCCCCATGACCTCGCTTCCCTCGCGCTTCGGGATCGGCGACATGGGACCGGGGGCGCGGCGGTTTGCGGAGTTTTTGCATGGGGCGGGGCAATCGCTGTGGCAGGTCCTGCCCCTGACCGCGACGGACGCGGGGTGCGCCCACTCGCCCTACAGCCCCACGTCGGCCTTCGCCGGCAGCGGCCTCCTGATCAGCCCGGAGGGCCTGATGGAGGACGGGCTCCTGAGTCCGGAGGACCTGGACAGCGCGCCCAACTTCTCGAACGACCGGGTGGACTACGGCGCGGCCGGAGCCTTCAAGGCGGCGCTCCTGCAAAGGGTGTGGACGCAGTTTCACCGCGGCGGTGAGAGCGCGGACTTCAAGGCCTTCTGCCAGAGCCAGGGGGAGTGGCTGGAGGACTGGAGCCTCTTCATCTCCATCAAGGGCGCCATGGGCGGGCTTGCCTGGCGCGACTGGCCCGACGGGTTGAAGTTTCGCCGCCCCCAGGACCTCGACCGGTTCCGCCGGGACCACGACGGCGACATCGGGCTTCAGAACTTCATCCAGTACGTCTTCGCGCGGCAGATGTCCGCGCTGCGGAGGCGCATGGCGGAGCTGAAGTTGGAGCTGGTGGGCGACGTCCCCGTCTACGTCATGGGGGACTGCGCCGACGTGTGGGCCCACCCGGACCTCTTCGACCTGGACGAGGACCTGAACTCCGTCTCCGTGGCGGGCGTCCCCCCGGACTACTTCAGCGCCAAGGGACAGCTCTGGGGCAACCCGACGTACAACTGGGAGGCCATGCGAAGGGACGGCTTCCGCTGGTGGACCGGACGCCTGCGCCGCCTCCTGACCTTCTTCGACCGCGTGCGCATCGACCACTTCAGGGGGCTCATCGCCTACTGGGCGCTGCCGGCGGACGCCGAAACGGCGGAGCACGGGGAGTGGCGCAGCGTACCCCACCGGGAGTTCTTCAGCGCGCTCAGGAGCGAGTTTCCGAGCGCGCCCTTCTGGGCGGAGAACCTGGGTATCCTCACTCCGGAGGTGGAGGAAGCCCGCACCACCATGGGGCTTCCTGGGATGACGATCCTCCACTTTGCCTTCGGGCACCCGGCGGACAACCCCTACGCCCCCCACAACCACACGCCGAAGACCGTGGTCTACACGGGGACCCACGACAACAACACCTCCCGCGGGTGGCTGATGGCCGACGCCACGCCCTGGGAGCGGGCGAACCTCTCCGCTTACCTGGGGTGCGAGGTGACGGCAGGGAGCGTGTCCGGGGTCATGACGCGCATGGCCCTGGCCTCCGTGGCGGAGACGGCCGTCATCCCCATGCAGGACTGGCTCGACCTGGGCCCGGAGGCCCGAATCAACACCCCGTCCACTACGGCGGGGAACTGGACGTGGCGCATGAAGCCCGACGCCGTCACGCCCGACCTCACACAGCGGATGCGGTCGCTCTGCGAGCTCTACGGGCGCACCGGCGCGTAACACAAAAAACGACGGGAGGAGCGGGACTAAACCCGCTCCTCCCGTCGTTTTTTCGCTTCAGCTCAGGTTGTCGTAGACCGTGCCGTCGATGATGGTCCGCTCGCACCGCGTGAAGTTGCTGAAGGGGTGCCCGTCCCACACCGCGAGGTCCGCGTCCTTGCCCGGCTCGATGCTTCCCATCCGCTCTCCCAACCCCAGCAGGCGCGCTGGACGGATGGTGACGGCCTCGAAGGCCGCCCTCTCGCTCAGGCCATGGGCCATGCAGAGGCCGACGTGCATCGGCAGGTACTTCGTCCCCGAGGAGGTGTCCGCCGTCAGGCAGAAGTTGATCCCCGCCTCCTCCATCTTCGCGGGCGTCGTCAGCCTCCGGCCCCAGATCTCCATCTTGCTGGGGGGCATCGTCAACGGGCCGATGACGCAGTCCACGCGGTGCTCCCTCAGGAAGTCCAGGATCAGGTACCCCTCCGTGCAGTGCTCGATGGAGAAATCCAGGTGGAACTCCTCGGCGATGCGGATGGCCGTCACGATGTCGTCCGCCCGATGGCAGTGGATGCGGCACTTCCTCTGGCCCCGGACGACGGGGACCAGCTCCTCCAGCGCGAAGTTGCGCTTCGGCCTCTTTTCAGGGTCCGCCTCCTCCGTCCGAAGCTCCTCCGAGTAGTCCAGCGCCTCATAGAGCGTTCGGCGCAGGATGGCGGCCAGGCCCATGCGCGTCATGGGGGCCCGCTTCTGCTCGACGCCGTAGACCCGCTTCGGGTTCTCCCCCAGCGCGAACTTCATGTGCTCCGAGCCGGGGATGGCGATGTCGAAGACAGTTGAACCCCGTTTTGTCTTGAAGCTGATGCCGGTGCCTCCGATGACGTTGGCCGACCCAGGGCCGGTGTAGCAGGTGGTGAAGCCGGCGCGCCGGGCCTCCTCAATGGCGATGTCAAAGGGGTTCAGGGCGTCGATGCCGCGCACCTGGGCCGTCACCGGGTCGGTCTTCTCGTTTCCATCGATCTGGCCGGGCAGGGTGTTGGGCTCGTTAAAGGTCGAGATGTGTGTGTGGGCGTCGATCAGTCCCGGCGTCAGCCACTTCCCCGTCAGGTCCAGGACCTCCGCCCCGGCCGGGACCGCGACGTCCACACCACAGGCCGCGATCTTTCCGTCCTCCACCAGGACCGTGCCGCGATCGAGCGTCCTCCCCGCAACCGTGACGACCCTCGCGTCTTTCAGGACAAGCATCTTTCAGAAAAACCTCCAACCATCAGGATATTCTCACACGACGATTGTACAACGAAATCCCGTCGAAGGGCAGTCCGCCTCTATGGCAGACCGTCCCCTCCGGTGCTTACGACGGAGCACCAGGGCCTCAAGGCTTCCGTCCTGCATCGGGCCACACGGCGCATCCAATAAAGGATAAACCAATAATATTTATTTAAAATAATTCAATTTGTAAAATAATTATTCATCTTGTAGATGTCTAAGTAAAGATGTATAATCTCGATTCGTTTTCCAAAATCATGTCTTAGCAGCAAAGGAACATTTCCCTCTGGCTTTCGTTTTGAAGAGGGGGTTCCAATCTTGTAAGGAGGGACATCGTTTTGAGAGGTAAGCGAAAAGTGTTGGGTTGGCTGGTGCTGACGGGTGCGCTGGCGGCAGGGGCCGCCTGGGCCGCGGCAAACGTTCTGGAGGTCCCCGCCGGGACGACACAAGACGCCGATTTCGCCCTGACGCCCACGGAGGACGACGGCGCCTTCAACACCATCCGGGGAGGGGGGCGCTTCGAGGGGTCCATCAAGGGCGAGTCCGGCAGGACGCGGGTGCTTCAGCTCACGGGTACGGGCAGCAGCCCTCTGACCGTAGCCCCCAGGGCCCAAAAGTCGATCGACGGCGACACGGGGAACAAAACCTTCCAGATCCTCGTGAGCTCCGACGCCGGCAGGAGGGTCGTCGTCAGGGGATCGAACGGGGACAACCCCCTGGATGAGGAGCTCAGGACCCATTACAGCGGGGGGACGCTGATCCGCAGTGGCGTGCTGAGCGCGGCCGACAACGCCCTTGGACAGAGGTGGGTCGGCATCCTGAGCGCGCCGGACCCGGTGAACGCGCCGACCCTTGCGGCCGACGGCCCGGTCTCTCTAACCCTGGGCGACTCCGCAGGAGCCGCGGTGCAGCCCCTGCTGCTGTTCGTCGAAAGCGAGGATGCCGGGAACGACCGCCTCACCTATGGCGTCGTCGACACCCCAAACCAGCAGGAGCTGACCCTTCGGCACGGCCTGGGCCAAAGGCAGGTCAAGCTGCCCAGAGCCATGGCTCAGGGGGACGAGCTGGCGGAGTTCGAGGCGTTCGACAACGACTTCTACGGATCCCCTTCGGGCAAGGGTTTTGTCCGCCTGGTCAAAACGGGCAAAGGGATCCTGACGATTGGTTCCAACACAGGGGCACAGAACCTCGCGACCGCCGGGGACAAGGGCCTCGACGCGAAGGCCCTGGACGGGGCGCATCATCTGGGCGGCACGGACGTGCGGGAGGGCAGTCTGGTCGTCCTTGCCGGGGAGGTCAGAGTCCCCGGCGACCACTTCCGCGGCTCCCTGGGCAGGGTCTGGACGTCCTTCCAGGGCAGCGGGTCCCTGGCAGACACCGAGCCCTTCAGCCGGGGACGTCTTAGGGAGAAGGCGCTTCACGCGGAGAGCAATTACGTGTTCTATTACTTCTATAACCCCCTCTGGATCAGGAAGGGCGCCAGCGTCGCCGTGGACCGCAGCCAAATATTCAGCCAGCTGAACGCCGAGGCCGGCTCCACGTTCGAGGCGAAGCCCTACGCCGTGGGCGGGCAACTCCATTACCCCTACGTCGTGGTGACCTTGGACGGGAACGACTCACACGTGGACGGGCTGCTGAAGGGCATGTTTCACCTGGTGCTCGATTCCAGGGTTGGGAAACGTCACCCCAAAGGTTTTACGTCCCAACACAATGAATATTCGGGGAGAAATTCCACCCTGTTCCTGAATAACCCCGGGAACGAAATTTCCAAAGAGGGCGAGACCCTTGTAGCCAATGGAATTTTAGCGCTCGCAGGCGCCAGGTCCATCGGCGGAGGCAAGGTGACGGTCGGTGCTGTCAAGGAAGAGGACGGCTTCGAGACGGGAGAGGCGGCTATTCTAACGGCATCCCAAACCCTGGAGGTGGTCGGCAAGGCCGAGATCAAGCAGGGGGGGGCTCTGGCGGCCGAACAGGGGCAGGTGCTGTCATTCAAAGATATCACAATCAAAGCAGCCAAAGGTCAAAACGCTCGGGGCCGCCTTATGGTCAATCCTCTCGTCCCGGGCAACAGCCACAACCTGAGCGGCACGGTGGAGTTCGGGGGCGATGGCAGAACATACAGGTGGGCAAACCCCTTATACATACGTATCTGGAACGGAGCGTTGCGGCTGAGTGGCCTGCCGGTGAAGACGGAGGCTCAGGAGGCTGCCGGGAAAGAGCCCTATGCCAAAATAACGACGGATGACGTATATGACAGCAATCAAGAACCAACTAAGGAGGGCACGGCCCTCTTCATAGGCAGGGGCGCCAGAGACCTCTCCAGGAACGTGGACCTGAGCCTGGGGAAATACAGCCGCATCGGCGTCGTTCCCAATGACGGCGACGTCGCCGGCACGCGCGCCGAGGCGGCGGACAGGAGCCCCATCTTCAAGGCCAAGACGATCGATTATTACTACCTGGGAGGCGATGGGCCCCGCCTGACCATCCAGCTGGACCCCTCGCAGCTTACGGCCAGGACGCTCAAAAAGGGCTGGATATCCCTGGTCGGTTCCGTTAAGGCGGATAACTGGAAGAAGCTGAGCGCCAAGGACGCGGCGGGGGAAGCCTTTGCGAAGGTCCGGGTCTCCTGGCTGAACGCCTCGAAGGACATCGTCCCGGGCAATGCCGCCTCTGAGGACGCAAGCGCCCGGGTTCACCTGGACGACGATAAGTTCACGATCCTGCTCGAGGTCTTCGAGGACGTCAAGGCCCCGGAGAATCCCGCGCCGCAGCCGAACCCGAACCCCAATCCCAATCCCAACCCTGGGCCCAACCCCAATCCTAACCCTAACCCGAACCCCGGGCCCAATCCCAATCCTAATCCCGGGCCCAATCCCACCCCCTCTCCTGACAAGCCTGACCAGCCGTCGCCGGACAAGCCCCAGCCGGACACCCCGGCGGACCCGGACGAGAACGCCGTCCCGAGGGATCCGGAGCAGTGGGAGGTGACGACAGGCGAGCCGGACGCGGCGGGGAACGTGCCCGTGACGCTGAAGACGCGGTTGTCGCTACCCAGGCCGCTGGTCGCGGGCTCTTTGAAGGCGGACACCGCGGGGTTCGTCACCGGAACGCTCACGATCGACGCCGTGCAGGAGAACGGTGCGAGGACATCCTCCGAGACCCTGGAGTCGGAGGTTTTGGAGGAGTCCGCGTCTGCCGCGTCCAATAGTTATAGTCTCCGGATAGAGGGCAAGGTGGCCGTGGGCCAGTGGGATACGGCCGGCATTCGGTCGATCCGTTGCCGTCTGGAGGGCGTCGAGGGCGAAAAAACGATCAACCTGGGCGAACGGGGAGTTCCTCTGAAGTCCATGAAGAAGCAGGGTCCCGAGACGAAACCCGAGGAGAAAAAGACCTCCGGGAGCGGCGGATGCGACGCCGGCTTTGGCGGGCTGCTCCTGCTGGTCGCTGCGGTTCTGCTTCCGTACCGCAGGGCACATAAAGCGAAGTAAAACGGTTTACGTCATGCGGCCCCCGCCGTGCTTTTGGGGGCGGGGCCGCATTTGTTGCTGTCGAAAGTATGGGTAAAGGAGTGTTTCGATGTTGAAGCGTTGCAGGTGTTGGCTCTCGGTCCTGCTGGCCTGTCTGCTGTCGGCGACGGCCTGGGGATCGGAGCGCTCGGAGTACGTCGAGGGGCAGGCCCTGGTGGTGCTGAAGGGCGGGGTCTCGCACGTGACGGCCGCGGACGTCTCCCACGGGGGGGCCCGAAGCCAGCTGAACCGCGTGGCGGCCTCCGCCCGGGCCCGGGTCCTCAGCACGTATCCCGCGCTGTCCGAGGCATCCGGCAGGGAGGTCTTCGCCCTGGTGGCGTCGGACCATAAGACAACGGAGGAGCTAGTCCGGGAATTGGAGAAGAACCCCAACGTCCTGGCCGCCTCTCCGAACTACAGGGTCTACCCTTTGAAAAGCCCGGACGACCCCCAGTATGCGGACGGCAGCCTTTGGGGGATGAAGAAGATCAGAGCCCCGGAGGTGTGGGATACGACGACGGGCAGTCCGGACGTCTACACGGCGGTCATCGATACGGGCATCGCCAGGGACCACGAGGACCTGAAGGACCGCTTCAGCTTGGAGTACAGCCGCAACTGCTGCGGTGGAGAGGAAAAGGACATCGAGGACAGGAAGGGCCACGGGTCCCACGTCTCCGGGACCATCGCGGCGACGGGGAACAACGCCAAGGGCGTGGTCGGGCTCAACTGGAACGGGGGGATCATCGCGCTCAAGGTCTTTCCGGACGGGAAGGACGGCGCGTCGGACGCCGACATCGCGAAGGCCCTCGACTACCTGACGAAGCTCCTGCAAGGGAACCCCTCCTTGAAGGTCCCCGCCGTGAACCTGTCGCTTGGAGGATACGAGCGCAACAGTCCGGGGAAAAACGTTGGATCGCCCATGTGGCGGGCCTACAAGGCGCTGAGCGACCTGGATCGGACCGTGATCGTGGTCGCGGCCGGAAACGAGGGCCTTGAGGTCGGCAGGCCGGCACCCTTCACGGATTACTCGAGGAGCGTCATCCAGGGCTATTACAACTACCCGGCCTCCTACATCGGGATCGATAACCTCGTTGTCGTGGGCGCCATGCGGAGCGACGATCAAGGGGCCTCCTTCAGCAACTGGAGCGACACGAACGTGGACATCGCGGCCCCGGGGGTCGGCATCCTGAGCACGATTCCGAAGGTTGCGCCGGACGAGAACGGTTCGCCGTACAACAAGGATTACGTCCAGTGGAACGGGACCTCCATGGCGGCGCCCCACGTGGCGGGGGCGGTTTCCCTTCTGGCCTCCGCCTTCCCGGACAAAAAGGCCTCGGAGCTCAAGGCGGCCATCCTGGAGGGGGCGAACCGGGATATCAACCCCGTCGCGAACCCCGACTCGGAGAGCTCCAATCACAAGGGGCTCAACGCGCTGGGGCAAAAAATTTCCGTCTGGGGAATGCTGGACGTGAAGGGTGCGTACGATCGGCTCAAGACCGGAGGCTCCACCTCCCCTCACCCCCTCGAGGTCCCGCGGGACTCCTGGAACATCTCTGTGGGGCCCGGAAGGGCGGGATATAAAAAGGTCGTCCTCACGGCGAGCTTCGACCTTAAGCCCTTGAAGGGCAAAGCGCCCGGTGCCGTAAAGGTTTTCTGGAGGAACGACCCGGAGAGCGTTCAGGCTGTCCTGGACGTTTCCTCAGGGACAGGGCGGATCCGCATCGAGGGGACAATCTCGGAGGACCTGCTGGACTATACCGTCCTCAGGAGGCTCACCTACGAGGTCGATAACCGCAGCTTCGCCGCAAAACTGCAGGGCGCGCCCATGCTTCTCCGCAGGATCGCGGGGTATCCGCCCATTCCGCCGTCCTCGGTGGTCCTGAAAAAAGGAAACTGGAAGGTCTTCATCAATAAGGAATCCGACGGCGATACCTGCCGCGTCTGGGTGGAGGCGCCCTTCAACACAGGGTGGCGCAGCCCATCGAGTCCCGACGTCCAGGTCGTCGGCGTCCCCGGGGTCGAGTTGATCAGGGCGCCATACTTCGACTACGCACAGGACGGAAGCGGCTGGCGGCTCAATTGGCGGGGCAAGGTCCCGACCGCTCAGCTCAAGGCGCTCGGGATCGCCTCCATCAAATACAGGGTCGGAGAGTGGGACGAGGAGATGGAGGCGACGCTGTCTCCGTCTCCGATGATGGTCAGGGATATGCGCGGCTTCAAGGACCCTTCCGATCCTACGCCGCAGCCGAACCCGAACCCCAATCCCAACCCTGGGCCCAATCCGAATCCCGGCCCCACTCCAAACCCTCAGAACCCCACTCCGGACAAGCCCGATCAGCCGGCCCCGGACAAGCCCACGGAGCCCTCTCCCGGCAAGCCCGACAACCCGTCGCCGGACACGCCCAGGCCGGATGAGCCGACAAACCCGGACGACAACGCCGTCCCCAAGGACCCGGAGCAGTGGGGAATCTCCGTTGGCGAGCCGGACGCTGCGGGGAACGTACCCGTGACGCTGAAGACGCGAATATCTCTGCCCAGGCCGCTGGTTGCGGGCTCATTGAAGGCGGACACCGCGGGGTTCGTCTCCGGAACGCTCACGGCCGACGCCGTGCAGGGAAACAGTGCAAGGACGTTCTCCGAGGTCTTGGAGTCGGAGGGTTTAGAGAAGTTTACGTTTGCCGCATCCAATAGTTATAGTCTCCGAATAGAGGGCAAGGTGGCCAGGGGCCAGTGGGATACAGCCAGCATCCGGTCGATCCGCTGCCGTCTGGAGGGCGTCGAGGGCGAGAGGACCATCGGCCTAGGGAACCAGGGACTCCTCCTGAAGTCTATGAAGAAGCAGAAGCCAGAGGTAAAGCCCGAGGATAGGAAGACCTCCGGGAGCGGCGGATGTGACGCCGGCTTCGGCGGGCTGCTCCTGCTGTCCGCCGCGGCTCTGGTCCGTCGGAAACGCTGCCGGTAAGTTCACATTCTGTATCTCGTACGGCTTTTGGGCTAGGACCGCTTAATTAAGAACGGATAACGAAAAGCCCGATCGCAGTTAAACAGCGTGGTGCCCCGCGGTAAAACCGCGAGGCACCACGCTGTTTGAAGACCTATTCCTATTGATATTAAGATGCAATGCGCAGACTACCGCCCCTTTCCAAAACCATATGTCAATAGTCGCTAGATTGTCAAGCTAAAAGCAACAGGCAAATTGAAAAAAGGCCTCATTAGG
>NZ_DBHLDX010000013.1:0-43147 GCF_057312375.1 Fretibacterium sp. | reverse complement strand
CTCTTTTTTCGTCAAAGCCCAGAGCCTTTGAGCGAACATCGGTCCCATCTCCTTGCAGATTCCGGAAAGGCCGGCTCGCGCCTGCGGAGTCGGTCCTCCCGCAGGCGCGGCGTCCTGTCCTCTTAAACACCGTCCCTCAACTCAGTTATGATAGCACCAGGAAGCGGGAAAGGGACGGCAGTCCTCGCAATGTTTTTACGGGCGGCCGTCCCCACCGTTATTTTTATGTATGCGGACAGGGAACGCGGTAGACGACGGCGGTCAGGACGGGGATGACGATCAGCGTCAGGATCGTGCTGACGGTCAGGCCCGCCATGATCGTGACGGCCATGGGCCCGAAGAGCAGGTCCCAGGTCAACGGGATCATGCCCAGCACCGTGGTGAGGGCGGACATGGCGACGGGGCGCAGGCGGCCGACGCCGTCCTCGACGATGGCCTCGTAACGATCCCTGCCGGCTTCGAAATCGCCGCTCACCTGGTCGAGGAGGACGATGGAGTTCTTGGCCAGCATCCCCACGAGGCTGAGCAGTCCGACGGTGGCCATGAAGCTGATGTCCATGCCGGCGATCCACAGCCCGCCGACGACGCCGATCACGATCAGGGGAAGGCAGCAGAAGATGATCAGGGGCTGACGGAAGCCGTTGAAGAGGAAGAGCATGATCGTGAACATGACCAGCAGGGCCGGCCCGAAGGCCACGGCCATGCCTGCCATCGCATCGTCTGACATCTCCTTCTCACCGCCCCACTCCAGTGAGTAGCCGACGGGCAGCTCGATCGCCTCGATCGACGGCCTGACGCGCCTGAGCATGGCGTCCGCGTTCCTGCCGAGTTTCACCTCGCTGGCCACGGTGATCGTGCGGCTGCGGTCGCGCCTCATGACGATGTTGTCCTCGAAGGCCACGTCCAGCGACGAGACCACCGTACCCAGCGGGACGGAGCGGTTGGCCGCCGGCGACCAGACCGGAATGGAGCGCAGGCGGTCGATGCGGTTGCGTTCTTCGGGGTTCAGGACGGCCAGGATCGGCAGCGACCTGTCCCCGTCGCGGAAAGCGCCAACCGTCAGGCCCGTCGTGCCCGTCATGATGGCTTGGTTGATCTGCGGACGGGTCAGCCCCAGGCTCTGCATCTGATCCTTCAGGACCCTCGGTCGGATCACCTCCACCGGCTCACGCCAGTCGTGGCGCACGAACAGGTGGCTTGGATCGTCCTCCAGGATATCCCTGGCCCTTCGCGCCAGCGCCCTCAGAACCTCGGGATCGTCGCCCGAAAAGCGTGCCTCCAGCTTCGGCACCATGCCGCTGCCGCGGGCAAAGGGCTTGCACGCGCCCTCGACGGAGGGCATCCGCTCGTCGATGTACCTCTGGGCCTTCAGCAGGTTGGGCCGCGTCTCCTCCGGGGCCTTCACCTCCACGAGGAGCTGGGAGTAGGCGCTGTTGGGGTCCGGCGGAGAATAGGTCAGCATGAAGCGCAGGCTGCCGCCGCCGACGAAACCGGAGACGTTCTTCACCTCCGGCAGGGAGCGCAGGTATCCCTCCAGGTCCTCGGTGGCCCGTCTCTGGGCGTCGAGCGACGTCCCCTCGGCGCTCCAGAGGTCCACGGTGTAGTAGACGGTATTGGCGTCCGGGAAGAAGGACTGGTTCATGTTCATGAGGGCGACGACGGAAAGGGCGAAGAGCGCCACCGTGACGGCCAGCGTCAGGACGCGGTGCCGCAGGCACCCCTCCAGCAGGGCGCGGTAGGCCTGGAACAGGGGTCTGTCGTAGGGGTCTCCTTCCTGTTTTCCGGGCTTGAGCATCAGCTGTCCCAGGACCGGCGTCACCGTGAGGGCGGCTACCCAACTCAGCATCATGGAGATGCCCACCACCTGCAGCAGGCTTCTGCAGAACTCGCCGGTCATGTCCTTCGACAGGCCGATCGGGGCGAAGGCCAGCACGGCGATGAGGGTTCCCCCCAGCATCGCCCATTGGGAGCCTTCCACCGTGTCCGACGCGGCGTCCTCCACCGCCACGCCGCGCTCCACGCCGACCAGCATCCCCTCGGAGACGACGATGGCGTTGTCCACCAGCGACCCCAGGGCGATGATCAGGGCGCCGAGGGAGACGATCTGAAGAAATATCCCCGCGGAGTTCATGACCGCGAAGGTGCCTGCGATGGTCAACAGCAGGACGATGCCGATGATCAACCCCGTCCTCAGCCCCATGAAGATCAACAGCACGCCCACGACGATCGCCAGCGACTCCGCAAGGTTGACGAGAAAGTCCTGGATGGACTTCGTCACCTGCTCGGACTGCATGTAGATATCCTCCAGCTCGATGCCGATGGGACGTCTTGCCTCCAACGCCTTCAATCGCTTCGCGACGGCCGTACCCATGCTGACGACGTTGCCTCCGGTCACCGTGGCGATGCCGATGCCGAGGGCGGGACGGCCGTTGAAGCGCATCATGAAGGTCTGGGGATCGACGTAGTCGCGGCGTACGGTCGCCACCTCGCGGAGCCGGGTCAGCCTCCCACCCTGTCCACCGACGACGAGATCGCCGATGTCCTCCACCGAGAGGATGGAGCCCGTCGGCGATATCCTCACGAAGCGGTCACCCAGCGTCGTGGTGCCGACGGCCGAGAGGCTGTTCTGCTGGTTCAGTACCGAGAAGACAGCGCTCGGCGAAAGACCGAGGGAGGCCATGCGGCTCGCGGAGAACTCGACGTAGACGCCCTCCTGCTGTTCGCCCAGAATTTTGACGCTGGCCACCTCAGGCACGAGTACCAGCTGCTTCTTGAGGAAGTCCGCGTAGTCCCGCAGCTCCTTCATGCCGTAGCCATCGCCCACCAGGGCATAGTATTGGCCGTACACGTCGCCGAAGTCGTTGTCGATCAGGATGGTGCTGCCCGATGGCATGTCCGTCTGCACGTCGTACAGCTTCTGGCGCAGGACGTCCCATACCTGGGGAAGCTCCTTTGACGTGTACTCGTCCTTGATGTCCACGTAGATGATGGCCAGGCCCGGAGTGGAGCGCGAACGGATGTGCTCGACCTCCCCCATGGACTGGACGGCATCCTCCACGCGGCTGGTGGCCTCCCTCTCCGCCTCGTAGGCGGTGGAGCCGGGATAGACGATCGTGACGACGGCCGTCTTGATTGTGAAGGCCGGGTCCTCCAGTTTGCCGATCTGAAAGTACGCGGCGACCCCCGCCACGGCGGTCAGGACGCAGAGGAACAGGACGACCGTCCGGCGACGGATGCTGGCCCTGGCAACGTTCATCGCCGCTCACCCGCTTTCGACCGGGGAAGCTCGTGCCGCCTCATCGGTCCGTCTCCTCCATCAAACGCACTTTCTGCCCGTCCCGCAGGAAGTGGACGCCGACCGCGACGATCCTGTCCCCGCTGCGCAGGTCCGGGCCGGAGACCTCCAGCATCCCGTCGTTATGAGGGGCGCCCGTCGTCACCGGCACGCGGCGCACCTGCCCCTCCTCGAAACGCCACAGGAAACAGCGGTCCCCGCCCTCGTTCAGGATGGCCGTAGCCGGGACGATATAGCGGTCCTCCGAGCTCATTGCGCTGGCGGAGAAGCGCACCGTCACCGTCGCCGCCATGCCGGGCAGTATCCGGACGTCGTCCGGCTGCGGCATGGTGACGGTCACGGGATAGGTCTTCGTGGCCGGGTCAGCCTGGGCCGTAAACTCCTTCAACCGCACCGGAAACGCCCGCGAAGGGACGGCGTCGAATCGCGCCTCCATGGAGTAGCTTTGGGTGTCCTTCACCAGTGTCTTGAGGTCTGCCGACGCGGGAAGGGGGGCCAGAAGTACGTCGTTGTCGGGAAGGGCGAACACGATCTCCAACGTCGAAATGTCCTGAAGAGAGATCACCGGCTGCTTGGCCGTCACGTCCTGAAAGTTTTCCACCATGCGGTCGGTGATGATGCCGTCAAAGGGCGCGTACAACTCCACGTCCTTCAGGGCGTCCATGGCGGCGGCCGTCTGCGCCTGCGCCGAGCGCAGCGCCGAGCGGGTCACCTCCAGCTGAGCCTTGTACGTGTCGTACGTGGACGCGGCGACGATCTTTTGTTTGTAGAGATTGTCATAGCGCCTGAAGTTGGCGGAGGCGTCGTCGTACTGGGCCTGCGCCTGAGCCTGGGCCCCCTGCGCCTGCTTCAGCCGCGTCCGGAAATCGCGGGGGTCGATGGCGGCCAAAAGCTCTCCTTTCTTGACCGAGGCCCCCTTCTCCACCCGAACCTGCTTCAGCGGACCCGAAACCCGGAACGAGAGCTCAACGCGCCTCGCGCCCTGCACGGTCCCAAAATAGCGTTTGGCCTTCTCGCCGCCAACGCTTTCAAGGGCGACGGTCCTCACCGGGCGATTCACCTCCGGCTCTGCCTCGGAAACCCCTTTCATGCGCAGAGCGCCCAGGCCCGCGCAGACGGCGAGGATGACGCAAAACCCTGCCGCTGCCCTCATCGGAGTGCCCAAAAAAACTCTTTTCATCATTTCACCTTCCTCAACTCTGCAGGACCGGGACGCCGGAGCGGAACGATCCTGAGCATCCGGCCCGTCCTCTTCATGGCGCACTATTCTATCAACAGACCGAACAACCGGATGGACACCTTTAGCGTTCTGTCAAGGAATACCGGCCCACCCTGGGCCGATGAGGTGTGCATGAAATGACGAAGCCTTCGTCGTCGCTTCCGAATTTTTCAAAAACGATCTTTTACGAGGGGTGCAGGCGGTCGGCCCCGTGGTTCCGGACCGAACCGAGCCTCCAGCAGAAGCTTGATCTCTCGAATGATGAATTCGGGCACAAAATTGCTCTCGTCGGATTTTTCGACAATAATGCCGACGATGCCGTATGCCAGAAAGGTGACCAGCGCTTCCCGCCGTTCCGTGTCAAGGTAAGCCGAGCTGACGTAGCGATACAGCAGGGGACGTATGTTTTCCTGTATGGCGTCGATGAGGACGGGCATGAGCCGGTCGCGCAGTTTTGCCGAGTTCAGCACACTCTTCAGGACGCTGCTGTGCTCCTTCATCGTCAAAACCACCGCGACAAGTGGATCCTCCACGGACTTTGCGCGGAGGAGCCGCGCCATCCCCCTCTCAAGCTCCAGGGATATCTTCCACTTGAAGACGTCGGCAATATCCTGAAAGTGGTAATAAAATCCCTGCCGCGAGATGCCGCAGCGTTCGGCCAGCTCGCGAACCGTGACCTTATCCAGTCCCTTGTCCCGAAGGATGTCCTTCAGTGCGTCGTAGACCCGCGCCTTTAAAACGTCCGACATTCTGCACCTCGCCAATCCGCAGACCTGTTTATTCCCCTCGCCCCTGAATTATACCAGCAGTGCGCCTTGCCCATGGCTGCACCCTCGGTGCAAACTCGCAGTGTCTTTTCCCGCTCATCTATGATAAGGTAAATCCAATGGGTAGAGCCCATGGGGGGGTCGATTCCTCCGTCATCGTCCGGCGTCATCGCCCCAGCGAATTTTCCGGCGCCCGTGGGCCGTTTTTTCACCGCCTGCGCAAGGGGCTGCAGGGCCGGGTGTCGATAAAGTTTTTTAGACGGAGCCGCAACGGGAAGGAGGCAGCAATGTACCTGAAATGCCGTGTGCTTCAACAGGTGAAGGTCGGCGCGGAGGCCTTCGCGCTCGACCTCGACGTACAGGATATGGCCGGGCTCTCCCGCCCGGGGCAGTTCGTCATGGTCCGCTGTTGGGAGGGCGACGATCCCTTCCTGATGCGTCCGTTCAGCATCAACTCGGTGGACAGAAAGAATGGGGTCATGACGTTGCTCTATCAGGTCAGGGGCCGTGGAACCAGCCTCATGTCCGCCCTGAGGCCGGGCGACAGCGTCGCGGTCCTCGGCCCGCTGGGGCGGGGTTTCCCCGTTTGGGAAGGTGCCTCGTGGGTCGCCCTCATCGGTCGGGGCATGGGGATCGCGCCGCTCCTTTTGCTGGCGCAGGACTACGCCGCCCATGGCACGGAGCTGCACGTCTACCTCTCCGCAAGGAGCGAGGAGGGCCTGTTCAACCGATCGCAGTTTGAGCGCCTTGGGGCCAGGGTGACGACGACGACGGCCCCCTCCCTCAACGTCACGGACCGGATGGCGGAGGACTGCCGCAGCCTGAAATTTGACGCCGCCTATTCCTGCGGTTCTCGTCGCCTCGGTCTGGGCATGAAGGAGCTGCACCTCAGGTACGGTTTTCCTGCCTACGTCTCCCTCGAAGAGCGCATGGCCTGCGGCCTTGGAGCCTGTAAGGGGTGCGCCTGCAGGACGCGACGCTCCGAGGCAGGGGGAGGGTACGCCCTGGTGTGCAGGGACGGTCCGGTCTTCGACGTGGACGAAGTGCTGTGAGACGGGGGACGACGATGTCGGAGCTCAAGTATCGGACGGATCTGTCGGTGAAGGTCGGCGGCATCACCTTTAAGAATCCGGTCATGCCGGCCTCCGGAACCTGGGATTGTTTTGAGAACAACGCGGGCCTTTTCCCCATGAGCGAACTCGGCGCGGTCATGGTCAAGAGCGTTCATCGCCTCGTGCGGCAGGGCAACCCGCCGCCGCGCATCGCAGAGGTGACGGGCGGCATGATCAACGCGGTGGGCATCCCTTCCATCGGCATCGAGGCCTTCATGACACAGGAGTTGCCGCGCTATGAAGGCATCGGTGCTCCGGTCGTCCTCAGCATATCGGGCAATCGAAAGGAGCACTACCGCGAGGCCCTGGAGATTGTCGCCAACGATCCGCGCATTGCAGCGGTGGAGCTCAACCTCTCCTGTCCCAACATCGGCACGGGGTTGGCCTTCTCCTCCACCCCGGACGTCCTTCGCGAGACCCTGAAGGCGGCGCGGGAGGCGACCCGGCTCCCGATCTTCGTGAAGCTCGCCCCCAACGTGACCGACATCCGCGTCAGCGCGAGGGTCAGCGAGGAAGAGGGGGCGGACGCCGTCACCATCGCCAACACGTGGCGCGCCATGCTGATCGACGTCGAGACGCGCTCCCCCGTCCTGAGCAACGTCTCAGGCGGCATGTCGGGGCCGGCCGTGAAGCCCCAGACCCTGTTCCTGGTCTGGCAGGCCCGCACCGCAACGGCCATTCCGATCATCGCAAGCGGTGGGATCGCGCGCTGGCAGGACGCGGTCGAGTACGTTCTCGCGGGGGCTTCGATGGTGCAGGTCGGCAGTGCAAACTTCCGAAATCCCGCGGCCATGATCCAGGTCATCGACGGCATAGACCGCTACCTTGCGGAGCACGGCTACAGGGCCCTCTCCGAGATACGGGGGCTTGCCCATCAGAGCCGTGGGATTTCCTGAACGGAGGCAGGAGGGATGTCATGCAGCACAGCGTTTCGGAGATAAGGTACTGCGGAGAGCTCTTTGAGGCCTTTTACGACGTGGGGAGCACGAGGGAAGGAGGGGTCACGCGGCTTGGGTACTCGGCCGTCGAGGACGAGATGCACCGCTGCTTCGAGGCCCTCGCCAGGGAACTGGGGTGCCGCGTCTTCGCGGACGAGGTGGGCAACACCTTTGCGTCCAACGGGGAGGAGGGGGACTACTACCTGCTGGGCTCTCACCTGGACTCCGTCGTCGATGGGGGGCGGTACGACGGCGTCGCAGGCGTCATCGCCGGCCTGATGGTCGTCAGGCGGCTGCGGGAGGAGGGGGTCCGAATTCCCATCAGGGTCGCGGCCTTTCGGTGCGAGGAGTCCAGCAACTTCGGGCTCTGCACCATCGGCTCCGGCCTGATCGCCGCTCAGGAGAAGTACGCTGTGAACGTCGGGAGCCTGAGGTCGCGGGACGGCGAGCGACTCGACGAGATATTTCAAAAGCGGGGGCTGTCCTTCTCGCCGAAGAAGATATCAGGGATAAAGGAGTACCTGGAGCTGCACATCGAGCAGGGCAAGGTGCTGGAGGAGACGGGAACGGAGGTCGGCATCGTCAGCACCATAGCGGGGCCGCGGCGTTTTCGGTTCATCCTGCGCGGCATGGCGGAGCACTCGGGCGCCACCCCCATGGGCCTGAGAAACGACGCCCTGTG
The DNA here is from genome assembly GCF_057312375.1 of Fretibacterium sp. Classification (NCBI taxonomy): domain Bacteria; kingdom Thermotogati; phylum Synergistota; class Synergistia; order Synergistales; family Aminobacteriaceae; genus Fretibacterium; species Fretibacterium sp. The sequence goes on along the minus strand of NZ_DBHLDX010000013.1, from coordinate 35,134 downwards.
TGCCGCGGCCGAGGTCATCCTGGCCGTGGAACGGATCGGGCGCGAGGAGGCGGCGAATCAATCCGTCGCGACCGTCGGCGTGGTGGAAAACCGCCCAAACGTCCTGAACGTGATCCCTGGCGAGGTGGCGCTGGGCATCGACCTGCGCGGCATCGAGGAGGATAGCCTGGACCGGATGGAGCAGGCCGTTCGCTCAAGGGCGCAGGACATCGCCAAGAGCCGCGGTGCGGCCTGCCTGGAGATGAAGATCAGCAGCGTTTCGCCCGTCGCCATGAGCTCTCGCGTTCAGCAGGGGCTGGAGCGGGCGGCATCACGCCTTGAGATCAGCTCAAGGAACATGCCGAGCGGCGCAGGACACGACGCGATGTCGTTTGCCGCGCTGTGCGACACCGGCATGGTCTTTATTCCCTGCCGGCACGGCGTATCTCATAACAGGAAGGAGTTTGCCTCGCTGTCCAGCATCTGCGATGGCGCAGCGGTGATCTGCGAGTACCTGAAAGGAGAAGCGGTATGATCCTGATTCAAAACGGGAGGGTTCTCGACCCCAAAAGCGGCCTGGACGAGGTTCTGGACGTCATCGTCCGGGACGGTCGGATCGCCGGCATGGGGAAGTACGCGAGGGGCGGGGAGTTCACGGAGGTCATCGACGCCGAAGGCTGCATCGTTGCGCCGGGCCTGGTGGACACGCACGTACACTTTCGCGACCCAGGGCTCACCTACAAGGAGGACGTTGCGACGGGGGCGGCGTCCGCCGCGGCGGGCGGCTACACGACGGTCATCTGCATGGCGAACACGAAGCCGCCGTTGGACGACGCGGAGGCGCTGAAGGACCTCAGGCGGCGCGAGTCGGACCTCCCCATCCACGTCCTGAACACGGCGTGTGTGACCCGCGGCATGAAGGGGCAGGAGCTGACGGACATGGACGCCTTGAAGGCCGCGGGGGCGATCGGCTTCACGGACGACGGCCTGCCCATCAAGGACGTCAAGCTGATGATGAGGGCGATGGAGCGGGCGCGGGAGCTCGGCGTGCCCATCAGCCTGCACGAGGAGGACCCGGACCTCATCGGAAGCCCCGGCATCAATCAGGGGAGGGTATCCAGGGAGGTCGGAGTGCCCGGCGCCCCTGCCGTCGCGGAGGAGACGCTGATGGCCAGGGACTGCCTTCTGGCCCTGCACACCGGTGCCAGGGTCAACATCCAGCACCTGAGCTCCGGCGTGTCCGTGGAGGTCCTGCGCCTGATGAAGAAGCTGGGCGCGGACGTCTGGGCGGAGGTCACGCCGCAGCACTTCTCCCTGAACGAGGAGATCGTCCTGGAAAAGGGAACGCTGGCCAAGGTCAACCCCCCGATTCGGACCGAGGAGGACCGATACCAGCTCATTCGCGGGCTGAAGGAGGGCGTCATCGACATCATCGCAACGGACCACGCGCCGCACGCCTCCGAGGAAAAGGCCAGGGACCTCATGGACGCCCCCAGCGGGATGATCGGCCTGGAAACGGCGCTGGCGCTTGGGATCACCAACCTGGTGCGAAAGGGGCACCTCACCCTGCTTGAGCTCCTGGAAAAGATGACCGTAAGGCCGGCGGAGCTCTACGGGCTCTCCTGCGGCAGCCTCCGAGAGGGCGGAGATGCGGACCTGGTGGTCTTTGACGAGCGGGAAAGGTGGACCGTGGGGAGCCGCTTCTTCTCGAAATCCTCCAACTCTCCCTTCACGGGAATGACGCTCTACGGTCGGGTAAAGTACACGCTCTGCGGTGGCAGGGTGGTCTATACGAATGGAAAGGACGTGAGGTAAACATGAAGCAAAAGCTGTTTGGTTGTGTCTTTCTGGTGCTGCTCCTGCTGGGGGCGCTGCCGCTGTCGATGACCTGGGGGGATCAGGGATACCTCTTCGGGTGGTTGCCTGTGGCCCTGGCGTACTGGTGGACCCTCATGCTCGTGAACCTGGCCTTTGTCCTCCTGGTCTGTCGGGAGTTCGTCAGAAGCAGCAAGAAAGGGGAAAAATAAGGCATGAACACAGGGGTATTGAGCCTTGGCGTGATCGTCGTCTACCTGGTGGCGATGCTGGTCATCACCGTCATCCATGGGCGACGCAAGAAGAAAGCCTCCGCACTGGACTTCTTTCTTGCGAACCGTGGGGTGAACTCCATCCTGCTGCCGCTCACCATGATCGCGGCCATGCAGAGCACCTTTGCCTTTCTGGGCTCGCCCGGAATGTACTACACCCACGGGATATCCTTCATCGTCCTCGTCCTGAGCCAGGTCTGGGTGGCGCTGATGGTGGTGTACTTCGGGAACAAGATTCGACTGCTGGCCAACGAGCGCGGCTACATGTCCCTTGGGGACTACCTGGAGGACCGCTTTCAGAGCCGATATCTGAAGGTCATGGCGGCCTGCGTCTCCGTGCTGATGACCATGATCTTCCTTGCGATGCAGTACGTGGGCAACGCGCGCGCCATGAGCGTGGTGAGCAGCGGGGCCATCAGCTACAACGCGGCGATCCTGGTCAGCGTGATCTTCTCCCTGCTCTACGTCCTGATCGGAGGGGCGGGCGGCGTCGTGCTGCTGGACGCCGTACAGGCCGTCATTCTGCTGACCGGCATCGTCCTCGCGGCGTGGGTCGCCCTGGTCCCATCGGGAGGCATCGTCAACCTGTTCACCCAGGTTCGCCAGACGGCCCCGGAGCTCCTGTCGCGGCCCGGCCTGAAGGGGCTGTACACGGACAAGTACTGGGTGATGCAGTTCATCGTCCTGCCGTTCGGGATATGGCTCTGCCCTCACGTCTGGAACAAGTCCCTGATGGCGCGGGACGAGGAGGCGCTGGCACGGTCCGCCATCAGCATCCCCATCTCGCAGCTCCTGATCTACGGCTTTTCGACGCTGTTCATCGGACTTGCGGGGCACATCCTGGTGAGCGCCTCCGAGGTCCACGCTGCGGACAACATCTTGCCGATCCTGATGCTGAAGTACTCCAACTGGTTTATTGCGGCGCTGATCATGGCGGCGGCCATCGCGGCCGGCATCTCCACCATCAACGCCATGCTCCTCGTGAGCTCGCAGCTCGTTTCCCAAGACCTCATCCTGCTGACCCGAAGGGGCCAGATCTCCAATGAGCAGAACATGCGGATATCGCGGATCATCGTGTTCGTGGTCGCCGCGATCTGCGGCCTGATCGCGCTGAAGCCGCCCGCAACCTTCGTGCAGGTCATCCAGGACGTGGCCTATACGGGCCTTGCGCAGCTCGCGCCCCCCTTCCTGCTGGGGATGTACTGGAAGAGGTGCTCTCGGCTGGGGGCCTCCGTGGGGCTGACGGCAGGGATCGCCATCCTGTTCGGCACGCGCATCCTGGGCGTTTCCCCGCTGGGGTGGCCGGGGTTCATGTGGGGTTTCTTCATCAACATCATCCTGACGGTCGTGATCTCCCTTCTGGGGAAAGAAGGGGAGGCGCCGACCGCCGAAGTGCGCTGACGGGAGCTGTGGGCTTGATTCAAACCGGGGCCGTCGAAATCCATCGACGGCCCCGGCTCGTACCCTGCTCCCGAGTGAGGGAGGCGGCGGACCTGCCGCGGCAGATCATTCCAACTCCCCCCTCATCGTGATGCTTCGTTGTTTTTTTGCTCTCTTTGCTGGGCGGTTTCGTCGCTCAGCCGGCCCGGTGCCCTTCAGCGATTGAACGCGTGGACGCCCGGATAGACGGCCGCGTTCCCCAGCGCCTCCTCGATGCGCAGGAGTTGGTTGTACTTGGCGGTGCGCTCTCCCCTTGACGGCGCCCCCGATTTGACCTGGCCCGTGTTCAGGGCGACGGCGAGGTCCGCAATCGTCGTGTCCGCCGTCTCGCCCGATCGGTGGGAGACGACGGCGGTGTACCCCGCCCTGTGGGCCATGCGGACGGCATCCAGCGTTTCGGACACGGACCCGATCTGGTTCAGCTTGATCAGGATGGAGTTTCCGCAGCCCATCTCGATCCCCCTGGACAGACGTTCCGTGTTCGTGACGAAGAGGTCGTCGCCGACGAGCTGCACCTTCCCGCCGAGCTGTCGGGTCATCTTTTTCCAGCCGTCCCAGTCCTCCTCGTCCAGCCCATCCTCGATGGACCAGATCGGATACCGATCGACCAGAGCCTCCCAATGGGCGATCAGCTCATCGGAGGTGAGGTCCAGGCCGGACTTCGGCTGATGGTAGAAGCCGACGCCCTTCTCGCTCTTCCACTCGCTGGACGCGGCGTCCATGGCCAGGACGAAATCGCGTCCCGGCTCATAGCCCGCCTTCCGGATGGCGTCGAGGATGGACCGAATCGCATCCTCGTCGTCCTTCAGGTCGGGGGCAAAACCGCCCTCGTCCCCCACGCCCGTCGCGCAGCCCCGCCCCTTCAGGATGCCCCGAAGGGAGTGAAACACCTCGGAGCACCAGCGGTACGCCTCGCGGAAGGACGGCGCGCCGACGGGCATGACCATGAACTCCTGGATGTCGAGGGAGTTGGCGGCATGGGCGCCCCCGTTCAGGATGTTCATCATCGGCACGGGGAGGAGGCTCGCGTTCACGCCCCCCAGAAAGCGGAACAGCGGCACCCCCATGGACTCCGCCGCGGCCCTGGCGCTGGCGATGGACGCGGCGAGGATCGCGTTGGCGCCCAGCCTGGATTTGTTGGGTGTCCCATCCGCCTTCAGCATGGCGAAATCGACGGTGTGGATGTTCTGAGGGTTCAGGCCCCTCAGGACGTCGTTGATGACCGTGTTGACGTTCGCCACCGCCCTGGCCACGCCCTTGCCGCCGAAGCGCTTTTCGTCGCCGTCCCGAAGCTCGACCGCCTCGAACTCGCCCGTCGAGGCTCCGCTGGGGGCGATCCCCCTCCCGACGGTTCCGTCCGACAGCATGACCTCCGCCTCCACGGTGGGGTTGCCGCGGGAATCCAGGATCTCCCTGCCCGTTACTTGCTCAATGGATGCATGTTTCAACATCGTTCTACGCGCCTCCTTTAACTGTTGTCCCCGTACCGCAATCCGGAAGGCCGCAGGGCAGTGGGCAGCAATCTGCCCCGTACCCCTGCGGCCTTCTTTCGGTCGTCAGGCGATCAGCAGTTTCAGGTCCTCATCCACGGTGCCGATCCCTGCGATGCCGAAGTTCTTCACCAGCACGCCCGCCACGTTGGGGGACAGGAAGGCGGGGAGCGTCGGCCCAAGGTGAATGTTCTTGACCCCCAAGTAGAGGAGCGCCAGCAGGACGATAACGGCTTTCTGCTCGTACCAGGCGATGTTGAAGGCCAGCGGCAGCTCGTTGACGTCCTTCAGGCCGAAGGCCTCCTTCAGCTTCAGGGCGATGAGGGCCAAGGAGTAGGAGTCGTTGCACTGCCCGGCGTCCAGCACGCGCGGTATGCCTCCGATGTCCCCCAGGTCCAGTTTATTATACCTGTATTTCGCGCAGCCCGCCGTCAAAATCACCACGTCCTTCGGAAGCTTGTCGGCGAACTCCGTGTAGTACTCCCGCGACTTCATCCGCCCGTCGCAGCCGGCCATGACCACGAACTTCCTGATGGCGCCGGACTTCACCGCGTCCACCACCTTATCGGCCAGCGCGAACACCTGCTCGTGTGCGAAGCCGCCCACGATGCTGCCCCGCTCGATCTCCTCCGGCGCAGGGCACGTTTTGGCCTGCGCGATGATGGCGGAGAAGTCCTTCACCTCGCCGTAGGCGCCGTCGATGTGCCTGCATCCGGGGAAGCCCGCCGCCCCCGTCGTCCACAGTCGGTCCTTGTAGCTCTCCGCCGGAGGGACGACGCAGTTCGTCGTCATCAGGATGGGGCCGTGGAAGCTCGCAAATTCCTCTTTCTGTTTCCACCATGCGTTTCCGTAGTTGCCGGCGAAGTGAGGGTACTTCTTGAAGGCCGGGTAGTAGTGCGCAGGCAGCATCTCGCTGTGCGTGTAGACGTCCACGCCCGTCCCCGCCGTCTGCTCCAGGAGCATCTCAAGGTCCCTCAGGTCGTGTCCGGAGATCAGGATGCCCGGGTTCTTCCTGACGCCGATCTCGACCTTCGTGATCTCCGGATTTCCGTAGGCTCCCGTGTTCGCCCGGTCCAGGAGCGCCATGCCCTCCACGCCGTGCTTGCCCGTTTCCAGCGTCAGGGCGACCAGGTCGTCCACCGTCAGGGCGTCGTTCAGCGTGCTCGCCAGCGCGTGCTGGATGAAGGCGTCCACGGCCTCGTCGTCCTGAAGCAGGGCGTTCGCGTGCTTGGAATAGGCCGCAAGGCCCTTCAGCCCATAGACGATCAGCTCGCGAAGGCTGCGAACGTCCTCGTCCGATGTTGCCAGGACGCCCACCTTCGCCGCCTTCGCCTCGAATTCATCCTTCTCCCCCTTCCAGGACGCCGCTTCGGGCAGGCCCGACGCATCCTTGACGCGCGCCAAAAGCTCCTCCTTCAGCCTCAGCGTTTCCTCGATTCGGGAAACGATCGCCTCCCGGTCGAAGTTCGCGTTTGTGATCGTTGTGAAGAGGTTCACGGTGACCCAATGGTTCACCTTCTTCTCCACTTCCTGCCCCTCGCTTCGCAGGCGCTCCGTGACGCAGGAAAGCCCCTTCGTCACATAGATCAAGAGGTCCTGCATCGCCGCCACGTCCGGCTTCTTGCCGCATACGCCGCTTTTGGTGCAGCCCTTTCCGCCCGCCGTTTCCTGACACTGAAAACAAAACATGCTGCAATCCATCTTCATATACCCCCCCATGTTTAGTTCCTGATCTGTTTTTGGCCCCAAGCCCAATGTCCGCTCCTTGCGCTTCGGGCTCGTGGCCTCCTGACGACAGCCTACGAACGTCTTTCTGCAAACACTATAGCCCCGCCCCGGCGGTTTGTCCGTTGTTATGACAACGAACCCTTGCTGACGTGTTGTGATGCGGTGAATTTTTGTCCGGAGGGTCGAAAAGACGCCTTGACGAAACCGGAAATGCCCGCTAGAATACCGTGAGTTTTAGAAATCGATCCATTGGGGGCAGTGAAGTGGCCGTTATCAAAGGGGAAAATTCTAACTCAATACAGAAATGCAGAGGACACACCGGAAAGATTTTTTCCGAGTGTGTCCTTTTTTTATACAGGGCTTTGGAGGCATGACCGCGCGGCGACAGGAGGCTTCCTCTCTGTGTCGCCCGACTTCCGGCTCCTGGCAGACGGGAAGGTCCGTTCTTGGCGTCGGGTTCGTTTTTCGCGGCCGTTCTTGACGTTGAAAGGAGATTAAATGACGATGATTGGGGAAATGAAAAGTATCGGCGATGAGGCCATCTACGACGCAAGGTCCCTTGGCGTGGGCAGGATGCTGATCTTAGGCCTGCAGCACCTGTTCGCCATGTTTGGGGCCACCGTCCTCGTGCCCCTTTTGACGGGGCTCAGCGTCAGCTCGACGCTCCTCTTTGCGGGGGTGGGCACGTTGTTGTTCCACATGATCGCAAAGTGGAAGGTGCCCGCTTTCCTGGGGTCCTCCTTTGCCTTTCTGGCGGGCTACGCGGCGATCGCGCCGAAGGGCGACCCTGCGCTTTTGCCCTATGCGTGCTTTGGGGTTGCCTGCGCAGGGCTGGTCTACCTCTTGCTGGCGGCGGCATTTCGCGCTTTTGGCGCCAGCAGGGTCATGCGATATTTTCCGCCCATCGTCACGGGGCCGATCATCATCGCCATCGGGCTGACCCTGTCGCAGTCCGCGATAGAGAACTGCTCGAAGGACTGGTTCGTCGCCCTGGTCGCCATCGTGGTCGTCATCGTCTGCAACATCTGGGGGCATGGCATGGTGAAGATTGTCCCGATCCTGCTCGGCGTGGCGGGTTCCTACCTGGCTGCGGTGGCGACCGGCGCCGTCGACTTCAGCACCATTGCAGCGAAGCCCTGGTTCGGCTTCCCCGTCGAATACGATCAAACGGTGTTCTCCATCTTCACCAACGGAACGGTCAACTTTGCCCTGTTGATCTCCTCGGTCATCACCATCGTGCCCATCGCCTTCGCAGCGATGATGGAGCATATCGGCGACATCTCCGCGATATCCTCCACAGTGGGTATCAACTACATCAGGGACCCCGGCCTCCACAGGACGCTGACGGGCGACGGCCTGGCGACGACGGCGGCCTCCCTCTTCGGTGCGCCGGCGAACACGACTTATGGCGAGAACACCGGAGTGCTCACGCTCACGAAGGTCTACGATCCGAGGATCATACGCCTGACGGCGGTCTTTGCCGTCCTACTCTCCTTTTGCCCCAAGTTCGCGGCGGCCATTGAGAGTATGCCCACGGCGACGATCGGCGGGATATCCCTCATCCTCTATGGCATGATCGCCTCCGTCGGCGTCCGAAACATCGTGGAAACGAACGTCGATTTCTCGCAGAGCCGCAACGTCATCGTCGCCGCTCTGATCCTGGTGCTATCGATCGGCATCAACTACAGCTCCGCCGGAGCCCTCAACTTCACGCTGGGTGGCATCAGCATCAAGTTCTCCGGCATCGCCACCGGCTCCCTGGTCGGCATCCTGCTGAACGCCGTCCTTCCCGGCAAGGACTACAAGTTTGACGATGACGCGCCCAACCCGACGGGGGTCAACCTGGAGATCGCTCAGGGCAAGAGCCTGGAGTGGGGGACCGATGGCGCAGAGGGGCAGGGGACGGTGCTCTCCTAGGAGAAACGGCTCAGCCGAAAGGGCGATCAGAAAACCGTAAAGCAAGGCCGCCGGCGATCGCGTGAGGACTGCAGAAGACGGTCCCTAGGCCGGATAGGGCGAAGTGAAGTGCCCGAAGTGTGGAGCAGGGATCATCCTGAGGAACAGGAAGAACGGGCCGTTCCGGTTCTGCGGCAGCTACCCGACGTGCCGTTCAAGCCCAGACAACGGCGGAAAATCCGTGTTCAAAAAAGCAGCATTAACGGGAGAGGAGAGTGGAATCCATGAAGAAATTTCGCGGAAGAGATATAGCGGTTTTTGTTCTGGGGCTAGGCATCCTGGCTGCCGGAGCGTATTTCCTGATGGGCAGCGGCTCCTTCATCAGTACGCCGGCTGCCGCTTCGATGACGCCCGAGGCGCTGACCGCAGAGAATGAGATGTTGATGAAGCAGGTTTATGATGCGTCAATGCAATTGCAAATGATCGCCTATGGCGGCTCGGAACCTGCAAAAGTATGGGTGGAAAAGTATTGTAAAGACGGGCGTGATGCTCCACTTCCGGAGGCTCCTGAAGCTGCCAATGCGGAGTTGAAAGCCCGTGTCCATGACGCACGAATCATATTTGAAGGACTTCAAGCAGAACAGAGAAAAGAAATGCACTGGCTGGCGCAGTATTATGGCGAAGAGAATGAAGAGACCCTGAAAAAGTTAGGAATCAGGAGCAAAAAAGCACAGATTCAGGGGGAGAAAATCACTAGCAAAATTATCACTAATCTCCGCAGCACAAAAGCGGCTCTTATTCTGTATTATGCAGATCATTTGGATGAAATTGGTAAGCAGAAAAATTATGACCTTGGCGCTGTTCTCGACACGCCGGAACACATCCAAGCTACTCTTGGCGTTTATGTAGAGGGTGCTATTGATTACAGCGATGGACGTTGGATATTTCGGAGTGAGGAGGAGCGTTGGTGGATAGGCTATAAGCTTGAAGGGGTATCTGAGGCGGACCGCCAAAGGCTCGTAGAAAGAGCTTCTGTGATAGGGCTTTTTAAGGCGCCTGACAGCAATAAAAATTCTTATGACGGTGGGGATGTTGTATTCATGATAGCCAGGTGATCATGCGAAGCGGACATAAGATGGCGGTCCGTGTACTTCTTAAGCGGGGCGGCGTTTGCCGCCCCGTTCTGTTCCGGCCGACTGCTCCTGAACATGAGGCCTTCCGCCAATTACATTGGTACGGATACAGGGGCAGCGTTCATAGGGAAAATCACAGTTTGGAATAAGGATAACAAAAAACCCCACTCAGAGCGGGGTTTGTAAATTCTATAAGACGTGGAAAAATTAACGAATGGTGGCGGCGACTGGAATCGAACCAGTGACACTGCGGGTATGAACCGCATGCTCTAGCCATCTGAGCTACGCCGCCCTGAAAGTTGGTTGCGGGGGCAGGATTCGAACCTGCGACCTTCGGGTTATGAGCCCGACGAGCTACCTGACTGCTCCACCCCGCGATGTCGTGTCCGCTGGTGCCGAGCGCGGGACTCGAACCCGCACGGACAAACGTCCACAGGATTTTAAGTCCCGTGTGTCTACCAATTCCACCAGCCCGGCGACACTCGAACATTATACCATCTTTTCTCGATACGTCAAACTTTTTTCAGCCTCTCAGAAATTCCGGGCCCAGGAGTGAGACGTCCGCAATCGGGCCCTGAAGGCGCTCGACAGCCGCACCGTCCCCAACCAGCATGTCGCCGTGTCCCAGCAGGTGCTGTGCCTGGGTAAATCCCTCGCCCAGGATGATCTGGCTGTTGCTCTTGCTCGCCACCTTCAGCGCCACGCGCAGTTGAAGGTTGGCCTTGATGACGCCGGTGACGATCTTCGCGTCCGGGCGTTGTGTCGCCAGCAGCAGGTGGAATCCGGCGGCCCTTCCCTTCTGGCAGAGTCGCTGGATGAAGTACTCGAGGTCCTTGGCCGTCTCCTTGCGCATCATGAGGTCGGCGTACTCGTCGATGATGAGGACCCGTCGCCGCAGCCGCTCTCCGGCGACGGCGTTGTAGTCCGTCAGGTGCGAAACCTTCGCCCCCTCCATGAGCTCATAGCGCCGCTCCATCTCGTCAACGGCTTTCTTCAGGGCCTCCATGGCTTCCTCGACGTCGCAGAGTATCCGCCCCTCCTCCAGGGCCCTCAGTGCCGCCAGATCGACGAAGGTGACTCGCTTGGGATCGATCAGGGTGAAGTTCACGCTGTCCTTCGGCGCGCAGAGCAGGAGCCCAATCACCACGGAGCGAAGCAGGACGCTCTTCCCGCTTCCGGAGGTTCCGCCGATCAATATACTGGTCATGGTCGGTTCCGACAGGTCGGCCCAGAAAACGCTTCCATCCACCCTCATCCCCAGGGGGAAGGCGGCCTCCGAACGAGGTCGGCTCTCCTCGCCTTGTCGGATCAAAGTTTCAAGGGAAAGCACCTGGCGGCTGGACCGTGGGACGTCAACGCCAACGTAGCCACCATAGGCCTGAATCACGGGGGGCACGGGAAGGTCCATCTGAACTTGAAGGTCGTCCGCCCGGTTATCTATCTTCTTCACGGTCGTCCCCTTGGCGGCGTCGGGTCGGACCTTCAAGCGTATGAAACAGGGGCCGCAGACGACCCCAGCGTCGGTGACCGACAGTCCAAGGTCCTTCAAGGCCTTAAGCAACTGTACCATACGCTCAAGTCCTTCTGCATTACAAAATATTTCTTGAAGGCCTTTGTCAAGGTCATCACGGGCTTTGCTGCCAGATTCGCTTCCTGGCTTCTCCAGAACAGTTTGAGGAACGGGGGGCGCGTCCCAATCGTTGGCGCAGTCCCCGCTCCACGGACACTGCAGGCAAAGCGCGGAGTTCACCGCCACGGGCAGGGGCAGGCGCCGCTCCAGAACGTCGAGGACCACGTCAAAAAGGCCCGGCAATGCGGAAATCATGCTCTTAACGTCGGACGAAGGGAAGGTAGCGGGATGCTCCTCCTCCAGATAGACAACCTGAACGGCGGGAAGGATACCCGTCGCGCTGTGAACCAGCCAGGCGTAGATCAACGCCTGAGAAAGGGCTACCGTCGGGTCGGAGCACCGGTGCCCCTTGAACTCGAACAGGGTCGCCTCGCAGGAGTCGGGATTGAACAGCAGCGCATCGTAACGCCCCGAAAGCTTCAGCACCCGTCCGTCGGAGGAAACATAGCTGGCCTGAAGCGTGCGCTCCGGCTCCAAGAACACGCGGTCCATCATCTCGCTGGGGGCGAGGTGCTCAAAGGGGATTTTGGCCAGGAAATCTGCCATACAGCCAGCCCAGACCGACGTCCCACGGGCCATGGATAGCGCCTGCTTTGTGGATAGCCCCGGCGCATACTGTTCCATAAAGGGGTTGAAAAAACGGACGCGGATGAGCTCCTCCAGGCGCTCTCGAATCGGAGCCTCCCCGGCACGCGTTCCGGAAAGGACCGCGCGAATCTCGCCTCTCACGGGGTTTTGGGGATCGGACGCCGCATCGAAGAAGGCTCCGGCGATGTGCTTGTGAAACAGGGAGCCGTACTTCTCGCCGCTCCCCTCGATGCCGACCTTCCAAGCCCCGCGCTCCCCCTCCCCGCGATAGGCCAGGAGTCTGGGGCAGCGCTGGCACAGCGCCGCGTCGCTGACGGAAACGGGGAGAGCTTTTTTCTGCGTTTGGGCAGTCATCTCGCTATACCCTCGAAATCAACGTGCCGTTTCCGGAGGAGTAGAGGCAAAAGAGCGCCTTCTGGCGGTTCAGCTCGGCCAACAGCGTTTCATGGACGACATCGAAGCCCTTATGGCGGAGCTCTTTTACCATAAACTCGGCGTCCATCATCTTCATGGGTGACCCCTTCAACAACGAAAGGACGGCGCCCGCCAGGCCTTCCTCCTCCGGCGCGCTGCCGCTCATATCCTTCAATCCACGGGTGGGAGGTGTGGGGCCTTCCACGCTCCCTGCGTTCCTGCTCCGGTCGCCATCACCGGTTTTCCCGCTCTCCCCGTCAAGGCCGAGAAGGTTCAGACGGAAGCCCTCCTTCATGTAGCCCGAAAGGTCCTCCGGCGTCGCCAGGCGAGGTTCACCCGATGGCGGGTAGAGGGTGACGTCTCCGTTGCAGACCTTGTTTTGGAACGCCACGAGGCCGTACCAGGCCGCGCGCCCATCCGGCTGGAGGACGACCGTCCTCCCCTTCAGGGCCCTGAACTGTCCGAGGAGGTCATGCACAGCCCTCCAGTTTTCGGGGCCCTTGAGCGCCCGTCCGTCCGTGACGTAACAGCAGAACCCGTTGGGATTTTTTTTCAGAAAGTTGATCCCCCTGTTGATTGCGGCTGCCGCAGAACTATGATGCCGGGTCGTCATGAAGATGAAGGCGCATGGCACCTTCGAGCCCTCGGCGGAGCGCTGTCCGGACAGCCGCACGTATTTATCGTCTGATCGGGAAACGGTAAATTCCGGCCGGGACTCCAGCCACAATGCCAACGCACTCAGAAGGTGCTCCGCGTTGGGGGGCCAGGAATTGGGGTCCGCAGCCACCTTGTCGCACTCCTCGCGGTAGGCCGCGGCCAGGGTGCGTTCGACCTCATGGGCTGCGTCCACCTCATCTCCCGCCTTCTGGATTGCCCGATTGGCCAGGTTTATGACCATTCGAGGAGAGTAGCCCGGCTTCAGCGTCGTATTGAGGCGCGCCATCAGCCATTGGTACTTCTGCTCCACCCCGTCGTCGAAAAAGGCCTTGATGCGATCTTCGATCAACTGCTTCGCCTGCTTCAGGCTGCAGTTTGCCATGGGGAAGCAATGAAGTTCGAATCTATGCCTCACAGCGTCGTCCAGCCTCTTGGAAAAACGCTGTGCCCACGTATCGGCGCGGAGAAAGGCCAGAGGCAGAGCTTCGTAAACATCGTTGATCAGGAGGCTTGCCGCCCTCCCCCAGGCGTTGATCAGGTCCTCTGAAATCATGCCGTCGAGCTGATCGAAGCAGACCAGCATCGGGACGTTGGCGTAGCGCAGGACGTGCCCCAGGGAGCGGAGCCTGTCCCGTGCCTTCTTCTCCCGCGCTGCCGGCGTCATCTCGTCCCAGTTGCAGGCGGGCACCTTCAATTTCTCGGGGAAGCTTTCGTCGGACTCTCCCCTCATCCAGGAGAGGATATCCTCCTTCAAGGAGGCGTCCTCCGTGCTGGCGTAGAGCAGCAGGCAATGAAGGAAATCCCTGTCTATCCCCAACATCTGTTGCCTGATGGAATTGAACCGGTCCATGCCTGATAAGACGGGATGTCCTTCCTTTTGGCAGTGCTCTCGGTAGCTTCCCTCCAGCGCATCGAGCAGCCGATCAATTTGCCGCTTTCCGTCCCCGTGCTCCCGCCCCATGCTGATGAAGACCTCCCGCAGCAGGTCCTGCATGACGCTCTCCGGGTCCATGAAAGCCATGACCGTTACGAAGATCGCGATTTCTCCGCTTTTGCGAATCCTGCCGAGGACGCGCTTGAGCGTGTGGGTCTTGCCCGCTCCCGCCTCTCCGAGGATCAAGCCGGCAAAGGTCTCTTCAGGTTTTTCTCTCGTCGTCCTCAGGAGCTGGTCGATACGATCGACGACGTCACGGTTCAGGGAGTCGAGGTCGGGGTTGGCGTTGTCCCAGGGATTGGGGGCCGCGGACGAGGCAAAGGGGTTGTTCGCCGCCAGTTGGCTGCGAATCACGCTGTCGTTCAGCCTATCCATGTCATCGTCCCCATCATGAAGCCGTTCTCGTCCACAAAGCTATCCTCGACCTGCTCCCGCGTCATCAGCGACACGTCCCCGGCGTGGAGCTGAATGACCTCCTCGTCGTTCAGCCGGCGGAGCATGTCGTCGAAGACCTCGCGCGGCCAGCCCAAACGGCGGCGCAGGTCGCAGATGCGGACGAAAATGCTCTTTTGATTGAGCTCCCGAAAGGCCGCATGAAGCTGCTCCCTGCGTCCGTCGAACGTGTCGTCCTCCGCGGGCAGGGTCGAGTTCTCGGCCCTCAGCATACCCAACCCCTCGGAAACGAAGAAACGCGCCTTGTAATCGTCCTTGAGAACGGCGTAGAGGCGCGCCTTCTTCAGCAGGCCGTTGAGAAGGCTCAGGAAGTCGGCCTTTTTGAAGGGCAGAGAGGTGGCCAGCCCTCCGGCCATCCTACCGGGGTGGCTTCGTACAAAATCCGCGATCAGGTCTTCTGGATTTCTCGCGACGACGAGATAGGTATAGCGGCCATTCATTCGGATCTCCAACGTTTCATCCAAATGGGGCTCAAAAATCTTCTTCAGACTTGGAGCCGTCAGCCTCTTACCCGTCAGTCCCAGACGCTTGCGGAGCTGGGAGCCCATCGCCTCCCGCATCGCGCTCAGGGTCATGAAATCCTTTCCGCTGAGGCGCAGGACCTCCAGCAGCTCGCCGGCGACACTCAAGTCCCTGTCCTTATTGTTCATGCCGTTCCCCCTCGTTCCTCGCCGTTTACGCGCTCGCCAGGAAGTCCGCCGCAAACTGGGCCATCACCGCCGCGCCGCGCTTCAGGATGCCCTCATCCACGGTGTACTTCTCGTGGTGGTTCGTGTACGTGATGTCCTTCTCCTGATTCCTGCTGCCGATGAAGGCGAAGATGTAAGGGATCTTTCCGCCGTCGGAGAGCCAGGGGAAGTCCTCGCTGCCCATCATAGTGGGCATGTGCCCGACCGCCTGCTCCCCGTAGAGCTTCACCACGGCCTCGCGGGCGATCGCGTTGAGCTTGTCGCTGCCGTTGATGAGGGGCGGGGTGAGGCGCTTGTACTCCAGGGTCCCCTTCGCTCCGAAGGCCGCGGCGGTGTCCTCGATGATCCGGCGCATGATCTCCGACTTGCTGAGGTCCTCGTCGAAGGTGCGGACCGTCCCCTCCATGCGCACGCGGTTGGAGATGACGTTCCAGCGGGGGCCGCCCTCGATGAAGCCGATCGTCAGCACGAGAGGGTTCAGGGGGTCGTTCATGCGCGAGACGCACTGCTGCAGGTTGTTGATGATGGCCGCCGAGACCGTGATGGCGTCCACGCCGAGGTGGGGGGCGGAGGCATGGGCCGCGACGCCCTCTACCTCGATGGTGAACTTGTCGCAGCAGGCCATGCGGCTGCCCGGCGTCACGTCGATCAAGGGCGCGTCGAAGTTGCCCCAGACGTGGGCGCCGTAGATCGCGCTGACGCCATCGAGCGCGCCGCCCCTCAGCATGTCGAGGGCGCCCGTGGCGACCTCCTCCGCCGGCTGGACCAGAAGGCGCACCGTGCCGCGCAGCTCGGCCTTCACCTCGTTCAGGATCTGCGCGGCCCCCAGCAGCATGGCGACGTGGCTGTCGTGCCCGCAGGCGTGCATGCGCCCCCCGTTTTTGGAGGCGAAGGGCAGCCCCGTATCCTCCTTGATGGGCAGGGCGTCCATGTCGGCCCTCAGGGCCACCGTGGCACCCTGGCTCCCCCCGCGGATGTCGGCGACGAGGCCGTAGCAACCGGGGACCTCCCGGACCGCGATCCCCATCGCCTCCAGGTCGTGCCGAATTTGGGCGCTGGTCTCCTTCTCCTCGTTGGAGAGCTCCGGGCACGAGTGATAATAACGCCTGCGCTCCACGATGTAGGACTCGTACTTCTCCGCCAATGCCTTGATGTCCATCCTAATAAGACCCCTTTCTGAAAATTGAGCCAAAACTTCAGGTCGGGAGACAGTATAGCACTAAGGAAGCGTTTGGGATAACGGGGGTGGGGCCCCGCAGCTATTCCTCGCGGCCGGACCTCGTGGGGCGGAGCGCCTCGAGGTCCCGGACGAACAGTGCGGCGGCCAAGGCGACCTCGGCCCCCCTGGGACTTGCACCCGCCTCCCGCAGCCGCCTGTCCAGGGCGTTTACAGCCTCGCGGCCCTCTGAGGTGAGGACGCCCCCTGCCAGGAGGGCGGCCTTCGCCTCCGCCTGAACCCGGAGCATCCCGTCGAGCCCCACCCTCTCCGCCAGGGCGGAGTCCGAGTTCCCGGCCAGAATGTCAAGCAGCGCCTGAGCCGCGCGCTCCCTCCCGGAGAGGGCGTCGTTCCCCTCCTCAAGCTGCCGCAGGAGGTCTGCAGCCTGAAGCGCGACGGGGAAGCCCCTCTCCGCCTCGCCTCGCGCGCCGTCCACCCCGTAGAGCGTCCAGGCCCTTTCCCCCGGCGTCAGTTCCGCACTCTCTTCGTCCAGCCCGCGCAGTTCGCGCTCCACCAGGCCGCGAGCGCAGGAGGAGGCCGTCAGGGTCAGGGCCAGGGGCGTCAGGTTCCGCTCCTGTGCAAAGAGCCGGCCGGCCGCCGCGCTGAGCAGCCCCAGGAAGAAGATGCTTCCTTTAAAGGAAGTGCTCCCTCGAACGATCCCCTGCACCTCGCGCTCCCCCTGCATCCCCGCGGGCCGCAGCAGCGTCATGACGTCCTCGGGGTTCATCGCCTCCGTCTCAAGCCCGATGGAGGCGCAGTTGAGAAAACAGGGGAGGAGCCCTAGAGCGCCCTCGACGATCGTCTGAAACGTCGTCCCCGCCGCGTCGGCCAGGGGCGTGACCAGTCCCGGTTTGGGCCAGGCCGCCCCCGCGTTCAGCATCGACTTGACGGCGAGGCGGGCTATGTTGAACACCAGGATATCGTTCATGAGGCCACCTCACCCTCTGAGGTTCCACTCATGCCCGCAGCCAGCTCTTGAAGCCTTCCCCAACGACCTCGGAAACCTCGGAGAAGATGACGAACGCGGTCGGGTCCAGAGAGGCGATATAGCGCTTCAGGGACGCGACCTGCCGCCTCGGCAGGATCACCAAGAGCATCTCGAGCGGTGTGTCCCTGTAGGCGCCCTTCGCCGGGATCAGCGTGGCCGTGCGCTCCAGGTCCGTCATGATGTAGTTCTTGATCTCAGGGGCCCGGCCGCTGATGATCAGGGCCTGGGTGCGACGGTGAAAGGAGTGTACTACGTTGTCGATGGTCAACGTTTCCACGTAGAGCATCAGTGCTCCAAAGAGGATCTCCTCCAGAGAAACCGCTACGAAGGAGGCCAGCAGGATGACGAGGTTGATGTAGAGGGACATCGTCCCGATGTCGGCCCCCCAGCGCTTCCTCGCGGCGACGGAAACCACGTCCATCCCTCCGGAGCTGGCGTCGACGCGAAACAGCATCCCGTAGCCGATCCCGCCGATGATTCCGCCAAGGATGGCGGCCAGAAGCGGCTCCTGAATCACGGGGTATCGAAACATCTCGAAGATGGGCAGGACCAGGCTGGTCAGGATGGTGACGTAGAGCGTCCAGAGGGCGAAGCGCATTGACAGGTAGTGCCAGCCCCACAGGAGAAGGAGCGCGTTGCCCACCGTGATCACCCAGACCGGTGAGAGCCCCCAGAGGTAATTGGTGATGAGCGCCACCCCGGTCACTCCGCCTGAGGCGAATTTGTAGGGCATCATCAAGGCGATGATGGCAAAACAGGTCAGCACCGTTCCAATGGTCGTGCTGATCAGAGTGTCCAGCTCCTCCGTCATTAGCCTGTACAGAAAATCCGCCACGCGGCCCCGCTGCGTCCTCTCGCCCATCTGAAATCCACCGTCCGTCAAGATAAAATTAGGCCCCGAAGCGGGGCCCTTCAATCATAACACAGGCCGTGCGCGGCGTGGGTCAAGCTCTCCGCGCCATGCAGTACATCGAGGCTCGACGGTACGCCATGTCCAGGAGCTGAAGCGTACGGACGGCATCCTGATACTCGGCGCTGCCCATTGTGAAGGACGCAGGATTAAGGCGCTCCTTCCCTCGTTCGTAGGCCCGTTGCACTTCCTCCATCGTGGCGCTTGGAGCGATCCCCAGATAGCTGAAGGCCTCCTCGTCCGTGACGTCCTGCGGTGCTCCGAACCCACCGCTGGCGGGAGGCACGTTCGCCGGCTGCGCCTGAGGCGCCGCCGGGCCCATTTCCCAGGGGGGCAACAGGACCTGGCCTCGAATGGGCGTTGCGGCGGGGCCGGAAGGGGAGGGGGCAACGCCCCTCGCGGCGCCTTTCGCGTTTCGATAGGAGCTGAACGTGTAGCAGAGGGCCATGATCGAGGCCACCGCCTGGGCAACTTTACGGTTCAGCGTTTCCTCCTCGTCGTCAAGTACGACGCACCAGCTCGCCAGCAGGGTGACCGTCAGGCCCGTAAGGGCGAGCAGCCTGCCCGTTGAAATCGTGTTTTTTCCGGAAGATCGATACGTGAGGACGTTGTAGGCGCTGAAGATGTCAAAGACGAGTGGAAAATAGGGTTCCTCGTACACGAGCCAGCAAGCCGCGATGGAAACGGCGACCGACAGCACCGTGCAGACATAGGTTTCCACTCCATACCGCGTCCCTCGCCTCAGGAGCAGAAAACGCATCACCGTGGGGAACAGGACGCCTCGAAACAGGACGTAAAGACACGTGTCCAGGATGAGCTGCATCACGAGCTGCGAGGTCAGGCGCTCCGCACCCCGCAGCATCATAAGCGGGAGCAGAACGGGAAGAAGCGAAAGAAGGGGAAAGACGAGATAGGCCAGCCACAACTTTCTCCTGTCGATCGCGTTCTGTGCCTCGATCGGGCCTCGTTTGTTCTGCATCCTCATGCTCAAGCGCCTCCTCAATATTAAGAAATAAATTTTACCGTTTTACATACCTTACCATCTTACAATATATCAAAAGGGTTGATTCCGCAAGTCCGGTCCTTCTGCGCCAGCGCCTTGTTGGATGACGCAAACGTGCCGCCCCTCTGACGGAAATACGGTTTTCGGGCTGGTCCTGCCACCGTTCATTCGCGGCGCGACGTCATCGTCTAGAGGGCGAACCCTTGAATTGGGCGCAATGTGCTATACTTAACAAGCATTTACCTGATTTTATTGAAGGGGTCGGACGGATGGCGAAGGGTGGCTGCTCTTTTGAATAACGGTGAACGGCAGCCTGTCATTGCGCTGATCGGGCCCACGGCCGTGGGCAAGACGGCCCTGAGCCTCGACGTTGCAAAAAAGTTGAACGCGGAGATCATCTCGGTGGACTCACGTCAGGTCTACCGCTATATGGACGTGGGCACGGACAAGGTGCCTGCCTCCGTTCGGCGCGAGGTCCCGCACCACATGATCGACGTCGTGGACCCCGACGTCCACTTTTCCGTGTCCTCGTTCGTCGAGGGCGCGATGGATGCCGTTCGCCGCATCAACGCGCGCGGGCGGGTCCCCCTCTTTGTCGGAGGAACGCCCTTCTACTACAACGCGCTGTTCGGCGCCTCCATGAACGCATCCCTTCCCCATGATTCGAACGTCCGCCGCCGCTACGAGGCCATGGCGGAGGCCGAGGGCTCCGCAGCGCTGCACGCGCGCCTCATGGAGCTGGACCCAGCTTCGGCTGGCCGCCTGCACCCCAACGACGTTTTGAGGGTCTCGCGGGCCCTGGAGATATGGGACCTGACCGGAACGCCGCCCTCGCGGCTCTATGCGGAGGGGACGAAACTGGATTCCGGCCTGGACGTCCTCTACGTCGGGCTGGTTCGCCCGCGGGAGGACCTGGCCCGACGCATTGCCCTCCGGCTGCGCGCGGAGTTTGACGGAGGGTTCCCGGAGGAGGTCGCCTGGCTGATCGACCACGGCTTTGACGAGCGATTCCCTCCCATGCGGGGGTTGGGGTACCGTGAGCTTGCGGCCTGGAGATGGGGACGGATGAGTTTGGACGAGGCCTTTGAGGGAGCGGTGTGCCGGACCCGTGCCTTTTGTCGAAGGCAGATGACGTGGTTCCGTCATTTTCGGCCCGCCTTGTGGTATGATACGTTCGCCCTGTCCGCCGAGCGGGTGGAGGAAGCTCTCCTGGAGGTGGCCCTTCGTCACCTAGAGGGGTGCTCTGTCGAGGCCGAAGGCTGCGCGGAGGCGCCGGCATGGTGAAGCAGGTCGTCATGGCGGAGCACGCCGGCTTCTGCTTTGGCGTGAAGCGGGCGGTGGACGCCATCCTGGAGGCCCTGAAGGAGGGACGAGCCGGTCGGCCCGTGTGGACGATCGGGCTGCCGATCCACAACCCCCAGGAGGTGGATCGGCTCAAGGGGATGGGGCTTCGCGTGGCCCAGGACGAGAGCGAGGTCCCGCCGGGGGCGGACGTGTTTATCCGAGCGCACGGCGAGCCCCTTGAGGTGCTGGAGGCCCTGAAGAAGAAGGGCGCGCGGGTCTTCGACATGACCTGTCCCTTCGTGGGCCGCGCTCAGAACCTGGCGGCGGAGTTGTCGCAGGCGGGGTGGCACGTGGTCCTGCTGGGCGACCGTCAGCACCCGGAGATCCGTGGGATCATGGGGCACACGGACGGGCCGTTGGACGTGGTGAAGGACGAGGACGAGGCGGCCCTCTTGCCGGAGCGGCCCCGCATGGCCCTCATCTCTCAGACCACGCAGCAGGAGGAGCGCCTTGCCGCCGTGGCGGGGGTGCTGGTCCGGCGCGCGAAGGAGCTTCACGTCTGCAACACGATCTGTCGCGCTACGATGGAGCGTCAGGAAGCGGTGCGGGCGCTTTTGAAACGGGTGGATGGAATGGTCCTCATCGGCGGACGCGCAAGCGCCAACACGGGCAAGCTGCGGAACATCGCCGAGGCGAACGGCATGGATGTCCTTTGGGTTGAGGATGCTCAGGAACTGGATGACAGCCGGGGGTGGTTTGAGGGCAGGAACAGGATTGGTATTGCCGCGGGGGCGAGCACGCCCGAGTGGCTTATCACAGAAATAAGCAATAAAATCGCGAGAATGTAGGCAGGCAAGGGGGATATGTGGATTATGGAACAGGAAATGAACAGGGATATGGAACTGGAGCAGGCTTCGCAGAGCGACGGGCAGGAGATGGATCAGGGCAAGCTGATGGAGGAGTACGACGTAGCGACGCGCCTTCATCCGGGCGAGATTATCAAGGACGGCACCGTCGTCGCGGAAACGGAGAACGGCTGGCTCGTCGACGTCGGCTATAAGTGCGAAGGACTGCTCCCCGAGAAGGAGTGGACGCACCGCATCCTCATCGAGGACGTGGAGAAGCCGAAGACGGGCGACAAGATCGAGGTCCAGGTGGTCAAGATCCGCGACGGCGAGGAGGCGCAGCTTCTCCTGAGCCGGTGGCGCAGCGAATTTGACCGTCGATGGGCCGAGCTTGAGGCCCTGCTTGAGGGGAACGAAACGGTTCAGGTGAAGGGGCTCCGCAAGGTCAAGGGCGGCCTGATGGTGGAGTGCTGTGGCCTGGAGGGCTTCATCCCCATGTCCCATATCGCCGAGAACGGCCGAGGCTCCAACCTGTCGAGCTTCATCGACGAGACCTTTGAGGTCAAGCCCCTGGAGCGGGACAAGCGGAAGCATCGCCTGGTCTTTTCCCGTAAGGACCTCGTGGCGAAGGAGAACGCCGAGAAGCGTGCGAAGTTCTACGACGAAGTCCACGAGGGCGACGTCCTGGAGGGCGAGGTCAGCAGCATCACGGACTTCGGCATCTTCGTGAACCTCAAGGGCGCCATGGACGGCCTCGTCCACGTCAGTGAGATCACGTGGAAGCGCAACGTCCGCATCCGCGACCTCTACAAGAAGGGCGACAAGGTCACCGTCAAAGTCATCGGCCTCGACAAGGAGAAGGACCGCATCTCCCTGAGCATCAAGCAGGTTCAGGGGGACCCGTGGCTGACCGTCAGCGAGCGCATCCACAAGGGCGACGTCATGAAGGGCGTCGTCACCAACGTGACGGACTTCGGGGCGTTCGTCGAGCTGGAGCCGGGCATTGAGGGCCTGATCCATATCGGCGACATCAGCTGGTCCCGCATCAAGCATCCAAGGGACACCTTCCGCAAGGGGCAGGAGGTGGAGGTCCTGGTGATGGATATCGCCCTGAGCGAGGACCCGAAGAAGTGCCGCATCAGCTTGGGCTACAAGCAGCTCAACGACCCGTGGAAGGACATCGACAAGCGCTACGCCGTGGGCCAGGACCTCAAGGTCAAGGTCGTGCGCCTCGCGGAGTTCGGTGCCTTCGTGGAGGCGGAGGAAGGCGTGGAGGCCCTCATCCACATCTCGCAGCTCAGCAACAGGCGCGTCGAGAAACCAGGCGACGTGCTGCATGAGGGGCAGGAGGTCGTGGCGCGCATGATCGAGGTCAACCCCGAACAGCGCAGGATGCGCCTCTCCCTGAGCGCCCTGGAGGAGCCGGTGGAGCCCCAGCAGCCCAAGCGCGACGAGCGCCAGCAGCACAGGAAGGAGTCCCGCGAGGATCGCCGTTCCGACGCGGGGCTGGACGAGGGCGGCCTGTACCAGAATCCCTTTGTCGAAGCCTTAAAGGATAAGAACTTCTAAATAAAGGAAACGACGGCGTTGGCCGTAAGCGAAAACTTAAAAGGGGCGGCCGGTCCGCCCCTTTTCGTATCTGTCCTCACGTTCAGGGGACGGTAAAAGGGGGAGCGTTATGCGGAGGAGGCGAGGACAGAGGGCGAACCTCTTTGACTACCTTGAGTGGCGGGGCGACATCCCCTTTTCCGCGGACCCCTTCAACGAGGTGGACAACCTCGTCCTCTCCGAACTGGCGTATGCGGACTTCGAGGGCGTCGTGACGCCGTGGGGGGACCCCGTTTCCGTCCGCACAGTTCGCGACCGGTACTTCCGTCTGCACACGCGCGAGGAGGTGCGGGCCAGGAGGACCTTTATCGGTCCCGCCCCACTGCTGCTGGACCCGCTTGCGGACTCCGTCCGGTATCGGGACATGCGGATGGCCTGGTACTGCAACCACGTTTCCGCGGAGGAGATCGCGCAGATGGCGGCCATCACGCTGTGGCCCGGCGACGACACGATCTATGCCGCCTTCCGTGGCACCGACAACAGCCTCGTCGGGTGGAGGGAGGATTGCACCTTCAGCTACCTGGCCGAAACGCCCGGTCAGAGGATGGCCGTGGAATACCTGAACGACCACTTCCAAGGCGGCTCCCTGCCTCTCCGCGTCGGGGGGCACTCCAAGGGCGGCAACTTCGCCGTCTACGCCTCCGTCCTCTGCGATGAGGAGATCAGGAAGAGGATTCGGAACGTGTTCACGAACGACGGTCCCGGTCTCGCGAGTGCCGTCACGCGGCTGCCGGCCTACCGGGATATCGCCCCCCGAATCCTCAGCATCATCCCGGAGAACTCCCTCGTCGGCATCCTGATGGACAGCGCCGTGGAGCACAGGATCATCCGGAGCGCGAACGCGGGGCCGACCGCGCACGACGCGCTGTCCTGGCTGGTCAGGGGAAACCATTTCCTCCCGGCGGAGGGGAGGAGCGGCTTCAGCGTGTTCTTCGAGCGATCCGTGCGGGCCTGGCTTGCGGACCTCTCGGATGAGGAGAAGCGTCGCTTTGTAGAATCCGTCTTCGGCGTCCTCGAGTCCACGGGGGCGTTGACCCTGGAGGAGATGCGACGAACCCCGGTGCGGAGCACCTTCGCCATCCTCAAAGCCTCGCGGGCCCTCTCCCCCGATCGGCAGAAACAGGTGCGTGCGGTCCTGGCGCGGCTGGCCGAAAAGGGCGGGTCGGTCTTCGCCCAGACGTTCGGCGGGAGCGCGGCAGAGCTGCGCCGGCGCCTGTCCGCGTGGCTGAGGGGCGATCCACAGGGCTGACGTTTCCTTCACCACCCCTCTGATTTCGTTGATTGACATTTCACCGGCGGTAAGGTATAAGTATCGCGAAGAGTTCTTTAGAGAGGAGGGGCCCCGAATGCGGCGTTGCGGATACACCTGAGGATATGGCTTGGATGCACGGGATGCATGCCGTGAGGGGATTCCTTCCATAAAGGAGTTGTCCGTTCGGGCCAAGCTCTTCAGGAGTTGACGCACCGGCTTTGTGCGCTGTCGTTCTTTTGATTTTCCTTTGAGGGGAGGCCGCTGGAGCGGGCTCCCTTTTCTCTCGTCTTCATCCCTTCACGGGTTCTCTCATTCCATAATTCTCGTCAATCAAGCCAATAGAAGCCTTGAAAATCGCTTTCCCAAGTATTTGCAGGGGGAGGTGGGGCTGCGGGCGTACCTTATTGGGGATGTGCTCCCTGAATCGTGCGCAGAGGGAGAGGACCTCGTTTTGCGATGCTGAGCCGAGAAGTGTCGAAACCTCATGAGCTTCTTTATGTACGAAAGAAACGCGCGAAGTTTAAAAGCCTTCTCGTGTGTCTTTTAGGGGGAAAGAACTATGCTTTCGCTGCCGAAGAACTTCGAGAGTTACGATGAAAAGAGAAGGAACGCCTTTCTGGCCCTCTACGAGGTCAAGAAGAAGGGGAAGAAGGTCGTCGGGACCTTTTGTTCCTACACCCCTACCGAGTTGATCCACGCTGCGGGGGCTATCCCCGTCGGCCTCTGCGGCAACAGCGAGCAGGGCATCCTTGAGGCGGAGACGAGGCTGCCCAAGACCCTGTGCCCTTTGATCAAGTCCAGCTACGGGCTGGCGATGACCGATCAGTGCCCATTCTTCTATTTCTCCGACGGGGTGCTTGCCGAGACGACCTGCGACGGAAAGAAGAAGATGTACGAGCTCTTGGGCGAGATCAAACCGGTGCACGTCATGAAACTGCCCCAGGGCAAGGATCAGGCCCTCGCCGTAGAATCCTGGACCGAGGAGGTCCGTCTTGCCGCAAAATTTCTGGAGGAGCTCTTAGGGGTTGAAATCACTGACGAGAAGCTCCACGACGCCATCGTCTACCGCAACAACGTTCGGAGGGCGCTGATAGAGCTTTATGAGGTCGCCAAGGCTAAACCGTCCCCCGTCTCCGGGTATGAGTTGACGACGGTCTCCGAGTCCGCCGACTTTCATTTTACGGACGACAGTCTGATAGAGAAACTTGAGGAAAAGACCAGGGAGTTCAGGCTTCGCGTCCGAGAGACGACGCCGGATCGTCCCAGGGTCCTTCTTACGGGCTGCCCCAACACGGGGCTGCGTGAGAAGCTGATCCGCAGGATGGAGGACATGGGGGCCGACTACGTTTGCTCCGACCACTGCGCCGGGCCAAGGACGCTCCGATTCATGGTGGATGAGGACAAGGACCCTTACGAGGCGCTGGCCGAACGGTATTTGAAGATCAACTGCTCCGTCATGACGCCCAACAAGGGGCGATTTGGCGATCTGAAGCATCTGGTTGCGGATTACAGGGTCGATGGAGTGGTCGAGGTGGTCCTGCAGGGGTGCCACACCTTTGCCGTGGAAGCCTGGAACACGAAGGCGACGGTCTACGAGGAGTTGGGGCTTCCCTACCTCCGAATCGACACCGACTTCTCTCAGTCGGATCGAGGGCAGATCGAAACGCGCCTGGGCGCCTTCATTGAGATGATGACGTGATGCAGGCCGTACAGGAGGCGGTCAGGAGAAGCTCGAACGAACGCGGATGGTTGACCTTTGCGTTGGTGGACCGTGGCTTTGTACAGGAGAGGAAGATGAAGATGAAAAGAATTTTGTTTTTGGCGTTGGCCCTGGGATTGGGCTTTGTCGTCGGCACTGCTGTGTGGGCCGTTGCCGCGGAAAAGGACGCGGAGCGGGTCATTCGGGTTGCGACTCCGGGGAACTACGCTCCTTTTACCATCTTTGATGAAGCGACGCAGGAATGGTCTGGCTTTGAGATCGAGTTCTGGCATATAGTCGGCGAGAAGTCCGGTTATGATATCCAATTTGTGCGGCTCGACAACCCGGCAACCTTTGCAGAGCTGGACCTGGGGCGTGTGGATACCGTCGCGAAGCAGATCAGCATAACTCCGGCTCGCCAGCAGAAATATGACTTCACACAGCCGTTCTTCTTTAGCCCCTACTGCCTGACGGTTAGGGAATCCAACGAGGACGTCAAGTCCTGGAAGGACATGGAGGGTAAGAGCATCGGCTTGGCCGAGGGCAGCGCGATGAACGAGTTCATCGCGGCTCTGGACCCTGAAAACAAGGTTAAGAAATCCACCTATGAGTCGGGTGGGATTCTCCTTCAGGAGGTTGCTGCGGGGCGCGTGGATGCTGTCCCCTTCGCTTATCTCATACTGCCTTGGCGCTTGAAGAAAAATCCTGAGCTGAAACTCAAGTCCGTGGATGCCGAGAACCCGATCTACATCGAGGTCAACGCCTATCCCTTTGCCCGGACCGATCGGGGTCGTATGCTCCTGAAGTTGACAGACGACATCCTGACGCAGATGATTGAGGACGGCAGCTACGCCAAACTCTGCGAGAAGTGGTTCGGCATGAACGTCATGGACAGCAAGTATGCGAAGGAGTATCGGGAAAAGCAGGGGAAGTAACCCTGACGCGTGAAAACGCGGATGAGGCGGCAGACCTCCGTTGCCGGATTGTCTGCCGTCTTTTGAATTTCGATAGAAAAAGAGAGGGAGAGAGTCCATGATTTTTCAGTTTGACTATTTCTTAAAGATGTTCTCCATCATCTTTCTGGGCTTCAAAAACACGGTCTCCATGGCGTTCCTTTCGCTCTTTTTCGCCGTGCTGCTCGGGTTTGTCCTCGCGGCGTCCCGATACTATAACATCCCCGTGCTGAAGCAGTTCTCCGTGGTGTTCACCTCCTTTTTTCGCAGCACCCCCTTTATCGCTCAGCTCTTCGTCTTTTATTACGGGTTCGCACAGGTTTCGGCAACCATCAGGGGGCTCTCCAGTTTCTGGGCCGCGGTGATCGTCCTCTCCCTCAGCTTTGCGGCCTACATGGGCGAGAACATCAGAGGGGCCATCAGCTCGGTGGACAGAGGGCAGTTCGAGGCGGGCATCTCCATCGGCATGACCCCGTGGCAGACCATCCGCCGCATCGTGATCCCTCAGGCGGCCCGCGTGGCTCTCCCCGGCATGGTCAATTCCTTTGCCAACCTTTTCAAGTCCACGTCCCTCGCCTTTACGGTCGGCGTCATGGACATGACCTCCTGCGCCAAGAACGAGGTCAACCTGACGTATCGCTACCTGGAGGGGTTCGTCGCCCTGCTCATCGTGTATTGGGTCATCCTCGCCCTCGTTTCCTACGGGCAGTCCCTCCTGGAGCGATATCTGAACAGGCCCTACCTTCAGGAGGCCCGATGATGGAACAAAAGACCGTTCTCACCGTTTCCGGGCTCGTCAAAAAGTTCGGTGTCCTGGAGGTCCTTAAGGGGATCGACTTGACCGCTCAGCGCGGCGAGGTCGTTTCGATCATCGGCCCCTCCGGGACCGGCAAGTCTACGCTCCTGCGCTGCATCAACTTCCTGGAAAAACCCACCTGCGGCAGCATCGCCATCGGCGATGTCGTGGTGCGGGAGCCAGGGGGAAGCCGCAAGGACATCGCCCGCCTGCGCAGCCGGACCGCCATGGTGTTCCAGAACTACAACCTGTTCCGCAACAAGACGGCGCTGCAGAACGTCATGGAGCCCATGACGCAGGTGCAGGGCGTCCCTGAGGCTGAGGCGCGGGAGGAAGCTCTGCGCATTTTGCGGGTCATCGGACTGGAGGAGAAGAAGGACTCCTATCCAGCCCACCTGTCCGGAGGGCAGCAGCAGCGCGTCGGCATCGGCCGGGCCATGGCGGTAAAGCCGGAGGTCATGTTATTCGACGAGCCCACGTCGTCCCTGGACCCGGAGCTGTTGGGCGAGGTGCTGGAGCTCATCCGTTCTCTTGCGGCCAGGCACACGACGACGATGCTGATCGTGACCCACGAGATGCGCTTCGCCCGGGAGGTTTCCGACCGCATCCTGTTCATGGACGGGGGTTATATCCTGCAGCAGGGAAGCCCGGAGGATATCTTTGGCAGCGACAACCCGCGCGTTCAAAAGTTCATCCATCGCATGAACACGTGAGCCGAAGCCAATTCGCGCTAAAAAGGACTTGGCCCCCGCACAGGGGCAGGGGGGTACATCACATGCTCTACGCAGGCATCGACATCGGCTCCACGGCCAGCAAGGCCGTGGTGATGAATGACGGCAAGGACGAGATTCTGGCCCGCAAGCTCATGCCCAGCGGGTGGAACGGCCGAGAAACGGCGGGCTGCCGGAGGGAGGAGCTCCGCATCACGGCCACCGGCTATGGGCGCGTTTCCGTCCCCTATGCCGACGACACGTTGACAGAGATCACCTGCCACGGCAGAGGGGCCTGTTTCCTCGGCGGCGAGGACCTCACCGTCATCGACATCGGCGGCCAGGACACCAAGGTGATCCTCGTCAGAAGAGGCCGCGTCGCGGACTTCATCATGAACGACAAGTGCTCCGCCGGGACGGGCAAGTTCCTGGAGATCATGGCCAACCGCATGGGGGTTACCCTGCCGGAGCTGTTCGAGTTGGCGGAGCGCGGACGGGAGATCACGATCTCCTCCATGTGCACGGTCTTTGCCGAGTCCAAGATCGTGAGCCTGATGGGGCAGGGCACGCCGCGGGAGGACATCGCCTGCGGCGCCGTGGGCTCCGTAGTGGCCAAGGTGGCGGTGCAGGTGGCGCGAAAGGCCGCAGACGATGCCTACTTCCTCACCGGAGGGTTCTGCGACAGCGCCATGATGCTACGCAAGCTTTCTAAGGTCCTGAATGCGCCCGTGCGAACGACCCCGGAGGCCCGCTTTGCGGGCGCCATCGGCGCCGCCCTGCTGAGCAAATGAACCTGTTTGAAAGGCTGGAGGAGCAGCGCCGCGAGGCCTACGTCCGCGCCGTGCTGCGGGCCCCCGGGACGGACGATGTCGTGGGCGTCATCGGAAGCTGTTGGCGGCGTGTTCGCGCCGTTTGTGTGATCGTATCTATTTTTCAGGGAGAGTGGTCAGTGATGAGAAAGTGTAACAGGTCGTTGCTTGCGGTGTTGTTCGTGCTGTGCCTTGTGGCGTCGGCGCAGGCCTTCTGGGGGCCGAATATCGACGCCGTCGATCAGGCCTACGTGAAGGAGAAGGTTGGGCAGCCGGGGTTCGTGCTGGTGGACGTCCGCACGGAGGACATCTATAACGGCAAGTCGCCGCGCGAGGGGATCCCCGGCGGGCACATCGCCGGGGCCGTTAACTTCCCCCTGGCGAACCTGAAGGCGGAGGGGGCCGCGGAGGCCCTGGAGAAGGTCGGAATCGTCAAGGACGCCGAGATTATCGTCTACTGTAACAGGGGGAATCAGAGCAGCCAGTTTGCCGAGGCGCTGGTGAGGGATTTTGGCTTTGACGCCAAAAAGGTGAAGAACTACAAGGGAAGCGTTATCGATTGGAGCAAGAACCCAGCCAACAAACTGGAGCCGGAAGGCCACGAGTAGTTTTTTGCCGAAGCGGGATGCCGGCACACTACCCCCTGGCTTCGGCTCTCTCCTGGGCACTGTCCTCTGTGTGGCCGCGGCGACGATCGGGGGCTTGGCCTTTTCGGCCGGTCGCTATTTCCTCGGGGATTCCGTCGCCTCCTTGGTGGAACGCAGAGGAGTAGGGGATAGGGCCAGCCCCGGTAAAAGGCAACAAAAAGCCCCGATGAGGCTGACGTCAAAACGCCAACCTCATCGGGGCAGGAGTTTGCCGTTAATACTTGAACCGGGTGATGGTTTCCATAATACGTTCGGCCATCACGGCAACCTCGTAGCTGGCCTTTGAGAGGATGCTGATCGAGGCCGCTTGTCCTTTGATGGACTCCGCTGCCTTGAGGGTAACTGCGGCGTTGTCGTTGGCAAGCTGCGAAAGGGTTGAGATGATATCCACCACCTGAGCCTTCTGGTCGTTCATCTTCAATCCACCCTCGTTCAACTCCTTCGAGGTTTGGATGACGTTTTTGATCGCGTTCGAGATCCCGTTGAAACGGTCGTTTGTATTCTGAATATGGTCGTTTTGAATCTCCACCAAAGCCTGCGTTTGTTTGATCAGGTCGACGGCCTCCTGCGCTCTGTTGAGCAGTCCGCCGATCGTTCGGGTGATCTCGTCCGTAAAGGTCGAAGTTTCCTCCGCCAGCTTCCGTACCTCCTCAGCCACCACGGAGAACCCCTTTCCTGCCTCTCCTGCCCGTGCCGACTCTATCGCTGCGTTCAGCGCCAGGAGGTTGATCTGGTGCGCGATGCCACGAACCATCTCGCTGGCCTTTGAGATCGCGGAAACGCTCACGCTGGTTTCGGTGATTGCCTCGTACACCTTTGTGGACAGCGCGGTGCTCTCGGAAGCCGACGCATTCAGTTTCTTCAGGGCTTCGATCCCCTCCGATACCAGCGCCGTAACCGTGTCGGCATCTTGCCCCAGAATGGCGACTCGCCTCAGATCCTCGTCGATCAGGTCCCCCAACACTTTGATATTCGAGGCCCCCGCCTCCGCGTCCCGGGCCTGCGTAAGAGCGGCTTCATTCACCTTTCCGATGGAAACATCCAAGCTGCTGGCGACGTCGGCGGTCTGGGTGCTTGTGGAGCTCAGCTCCTCTGCCGAAGCGGTCAGGGAGGCCACCGCGTGGGCAACCTCCACGACGATCTTCTGGACCGTTTCGATGAAGTCATCGACATGGGAAGCGATCTCCGCCACCTCATCGCTTCCGGACACGCTGAGGCGCTGGGTCAGATCTCCGGCGCTTTGGGACAGGTCGTCCATCAGGCGACTGATCCGGGACAGCCTGCGGTACAGGATGACAAAGGTTCCAAGGATGAGGAGGATTAAAAGCACCGTGCCTGCGACCATCAAATTGAGATCCCGAGTGAAGACACTGGAAATTGCTTCCACCCGCTCAGCCAGCATCTGACGCACAGATTTTTGAAAGTTGCCAACGTA
Source organism: Fretibacterium sp. (assembly GCF_057312375.1). Classification (NCBI taxonomy): domain Bacteria; kingdom Thermotogati; phylum Synergistota; class Synergistia; order Synergistales; family Aminobacteriaceae; genus Fretibacterium; species Fretibacterium sp. The sequence continues at coordinate 3,861 of NZ_DBHLDX010000013.1, read as the reverse complement.
GCCTTCGATTACGTCCTTACTTTTTTCGTAATCCTGCCCAAAAAGCAAGCGCTGAGCCTCGTCGCGATTTCCGTCTTCCAGTGCCTTCATCGCAACGCCCTCCAGCTTGGCCAAACTGTTGGATTCCGCCGCGCCCTTTTCCAGAAGCTCCAGATACTCGGCAGGCGTCCCCAGCTCCTTCAGCCTCGCAATGACCTTCTCCCTGCGGCGCGTTTCGTTGACCTCACGCCAATAGTTGTCGAAATGCTTTTTGTCCTCCGTCTGGACGTAGTAGCGCACCTCCTGCGTCAGATAGTCCGACGCCGCGCTCAGGGAGTGGGAAAGCTCGATAAATTCAAGTTGTTCTTCAAAAGCCTTGCGTTGCTCGGCTTGGCGCAATTGAAGAAAGACTATCCCCACCAAAACAGCCGCGGCAAACACTGCTGTGAACGTCCCGGTCACGAACAATAATTTCCTGATCCTCATGAATAGAAACCCTCCTGTTCAATTTCTTTGAAATGCAATGCTTCACTACTTATATCGGGGAAGACATAAGACCGGCTTCGGTCGGCTGCCTTCGTAGATGCCTCCGCTCGGGAAGCGGGGTGCACTGTGAATCGAGGTAGGCTCGCTTAAACTCCCATGAATTTTATTTCGTGGGAGTACGTCAATAATCTTATCCAAATTCAAGCCCTAATGGAGCCGGCCGCCGACCTCACGGATGTCCTCGCGGGCGGTTAGCGCCGCTCGGATCGCGACCTCGATTCCTCTGGCCATCGTCGCCACAGGCAGGCCGTTTTCTTCTCCCAAACGCCTGGCCTGTTCGGCCATGTATGGAATGTGAATGAATCCCCCTCGACGCGCGTTGCCTTCTTCCGCCAAGAGGTGCATCAAGCCATAAAAAAGGTGGTTGCATACAAAGGTACCCGCACTGTTTGAAACCGAAGCGGGAATCTCTGCGTCCCGTATTGCCCGTACCATGCTTTTGACGGGCAAGGTGGACCAGTAGGCCGTGGAAGCGCCCTCGATCACGGGCTCATCCACCGGCTGATTCCCGGCGTTATCCGGGATGCGAAAATCATCGACGTTGATGGCGACACGTTCAGGCGTGATCTCAGAGCGCCCTCCCGCCTGCCCCAGCGAGATGACGATCATCGGGTCTTCACGGGCCACGGCCGACCGAAGCATCTCCAAGGAGAGAAAGCGCACCGTAGGGATTCCCTTCGTGACGATTTGGCATCCCTCCACCGTCTTCCCCTCAAGGAGTTTCAGAACTTCGCCAGCAGGGTTGATCGGTTCGCCGCCGAAGGGTTCAAATCCTGTGACCAGAACTTTATCTTGCATCTCCCTGCCTCCAGACCCGACGGGCCGTTTCTCAGTTAGCTCAACCATAAAAAAAGATCGCTGGCGAAACAGCCGCCGAAAAGTGCCGCGCGTTTTAATTTTAAGATTCTACCATGCCGAAAGCCGTTATTTTGGGTTTTTCTTCAAAGACACAGGCAAAAAAGATGAGTCGCCAGATGGTCTTCTTAAAACTGTGATTTGGGGGTATACTTCATTATTTAGCGTATGGGGCCTGGAAGATCGTTGAAAGGATGGCGTATCCGGGACGAATCGTTACCCGACGCTGCGAACTGAACCCATATGCCAGATTTGAGGATAGTTCCGAGGAGGCTGATCCGTTTTTCCCTTAATTATTGCCGCGATCCCGTTTCTAACTTTTCAAGATGATTTTAAGAAAAGGATGTGGATTCATGCTTCATTTTGTTCTGGCCCTGCTGCCTATAGCGGCGATCTTGATCGGGATGGCCGGTTTCGATCTTCCTTCTAAGGTCGTAGCCCCCGCCTGTTGGCTGATCGCTTTCCTCAGCGGATTGCTCTTCTTCTCAGGCTCCGCCTCGGGCCTTCTTGAAACCAGCGCATCCGGCATCGTAGACGGACTAAGGATCGTCTGGATCATCTTTGCGGCGTTCACCATGCTGCAGGTGATGCTGAAGGCCGGGGCCATGGACCGAATCCGCAACGGCCTCGCTCATGTCACCTCCGACAAGAGGCTGATGGTGCTGTTGCTCGCCATCCCTTTCGGGACCTTTTTGGAGGGAGCTGCAGGGGCCGGTTCTCCCGCGGCGCTAGCGGCTCCATTTTTGGTTGGACTTGGTATGAACCCCGTAATTGCTGCGGCGGCCTGTTTGATGGGGAACTCCGCGCCGGTTAGCTGGGGAGGTGCAGGAGTTACCACGGTCGTTGGCGCGGGAAAGTTTGTGGATTTCATGCAGGCCTCTGCCATGACCGGACGTCTGGCCTGCTTCGAGTACATCCTGCTACCCGTCCTGATGATCGCTTTCGTCTTCGGCCGCAGGGCCTTCAGGGGGATATGGAGAGATATCCTGGTCCTGGGGCTTCTCACGGGAGCCATCAATTTTGCCATCAGCAACGTTTTCATTCAGATTACAGAGCTGACCAGCCTTTTGGGCGGATTTGTGAGCACCCTCCTTTACAGCACCTACCTGACCCTCCGCCGGGAGGACCTTCTTGCCATACCGGCGGAGTATCGTCTGGAGCACACCGAGAGCCAGGAAGCGCACTCCTTGGGGAACTTCCTCTTCTCCTTGTCCCCATACTTCATCCTGTGTGTGCTGTTGGTGGTCGTCCGCCTCTCCGTCCCGCTCAAATACCTGATCGCCTTCGGGGGCGGCTACACGGTTTGGGTTGGCTGCGTCATTCTGGTCAGTGCCGTCCTTGCCTCTTTCATCTTCCGCCATGCCTATTATCTCGTCGAGGCCATGAAGGACTCTTTCAAAAAGGTCGTCCCGGCACTGTTAGCCATGGGCTTCCTGCTGGCAATGGTCAACTGCATGAAGCTCTCCGGTCAGATCAGTGCTCTGGCTAAAACTCTCAGTGCGGCTGCAGGCATCCTGTATCCCATGGCCGCAGTCCTGATCGGGCAGATCGGAGGGTTCATCACAGGGACCAACTTGGGGTCCAACCTTATGTTCAATCCTCTGCACATGGAGGCGGTGAAAACCCTGGCGCTAAATCCCGTCACCGTGGTAGCTGCCCAAAATACAGGCGGCGCGATCGGGAACATGATCTGCCCGAATAACGTCGTGGCGGTCTGCGCCTGTGTCGCGATCCTGGGACGCGAGGGGGAGGTCATCCGGAAGACCCTGATGCCCTCGATCCTCCTGATGTTGTTCCTCGGCCTGCTGGCGATGTTCTACACTTATGTCCTGTTCCCAATTTGAACTGAGGACCAACTCCAGACCTGCCTTGAACCTTGCTTTGCGGGACTGTAGCCCTCGCTTGACAAAAGGACGGGCTGACGGTACAATGCATGACCGTATTGTGCGAGATTGAGGGGCTTCTTCCGAGGGCTTCCGTTTTGCCGGTGTAGCTCAGTTGGTAGAGCGGCTGACTTGTAATCAGCAGGTCACAGGTTCGAATCCTGCCTCCGGCTCCAGTCAAACCAGTACGAAGTGGTGGAATGGCCGAGCGGTCAATGGCAACAGACTGTAAATCTGTCGGCGAGAGCCTACGTTGGTTCAAATCCAACTTCCACCACCATATTTGTGCCGACTTAGCTCAGCAGGTAGAGCACATCCATGGTAAGGATGGGGTCCCCGGTTCGAGTCCGGGAGTCGGCTCCATGATGCGAGCGAAGTCCGGAAGATTGTTTCTTTCGGACTTTTTGTTTCTTTCGGGCGTTTGCATGTGGGATATGTGGCGTTTCTTTGCTACAATATCCGGACGATTGGGGGCGCGTCGCTGTCGCTTGAGCGTAGCATCCGGTGTCGAACCCCCTAATGACGGAAGACGAGTACTTTTGGGGAGGAATCGGAGATGGCAAAGGAGAAGTTTGAGCGCACGAAGCCGCACCTGAAC
>NZ_DBHLDX010000012.1:26350-44328 GCF_057312375.1 Fretibacterium sp. | reverse complement strand
AGAATTCTGGACATTTTATCATGTTATGAGATAATTTGAATGCGGCGCTTGTTTGGGGTTCTGTTCGTCATGGAAAAACGGTTGACACACAGAGTTTTTGTCAAGGAGGGTTCTCTCATGAGGTTTGGAAAGTGCGCGTTCGTCCTTGCGTGTGCGATGCTGGCTGTTGCGGCGGGCGGGGCGTGGGCGGCCGAGGTCGTCAACGCCTACACGACGATGGAGGAGCCGCTGGCCAAGGCGCTGTTCGACGCCTTTGAGGCGGAGAGTGGCATCAAGGTGCAGTGGGTGCGTCTGTCGGGTGGCGAGGCGGTGGCCCGCATCGAGGCGGAGAAGGCCAATCCCCAGGCCTCCATCTGGGTCGGTGGCGTGGGCACTCAGCACATCGAGGCGAAGCTTCGCGGCCTGACGGCGCCCTACCGCTCCCGCGTGGCGGACAGCATCCCGGCGGACTACCGCGACCCGGAGAACTACTGGACGGGCCTCTACGTGGGCCCCATCGCCTTCTGCATGAACACGGAGCGGGCGAAGGAGCTGAAGCTCGACATGCCGAAGACCTGGATGGACCTCCTGAAGCCGGAGTACGCCAAGAGCGTCCGCATGGCGCACCCCGCCACCTCGGGCACGGCCTACAACATGCTGACCACGCTCATCCGCATCTACGACGGCGACGAGGACAAGGCGTTCGACTACTTCAAGAAGCTCTCCGCGTCCGTCGAGCAGTTTACCCGCTCCGGCTCCGCTCCCGGCAAGAGCTGCGCCATCGGCGAGATCCCCATCGCCATCGGCTACCTCCACGACCAGGTGAAGCTGCAGAAGGAGGGTGCCCCCATCGAGATCGTGATCCCGTCGGACGGCACGGGTGCGGAAACGGCCTCCATGTCCATCCTGAAGGACGGTCCGGACGCCTTGAACGCCAAGAAGCTCTACGACTGGATACTCGGTCAGAAGGCCATGGACATCATCGCCAGCTGGTACGTCATCCCCCTCTCCAGCCTGGCCACCCCCTCCGAGACGGGCTTCTCGCTCGCGAAGATGAAGATGCTGAAGGACGACCAGTGGGATGCCGCCAACAAGGAGCGTTTGATCGAGCGCTGGAACCGGGAGATATCGATGGCCCCGGAGAAGAAGTAGGGGCCCGCAGGGCGCAGGGGCCTGGGAGATGCGGCAGAGGAGGGCGATCCACTTCGCCCTGATGATGGCCTTCATCGCGCTGGTGGGCTGGTGGGTGTACGGGAGCGTCCTCGCGGGGTTCCTGGAGGTGTCCCACGACGGCCAGCGCCGCACGGTGCAGACCGTTTCCTTAGGGTATCCCGGGGGAGAGGATGCCGAGGGATGGCTGGCTCGCCTGGCCGGAAACTCGCAGAGCTATCGCGTTGCCCTGACGGAGGGGTTGCCGGCTCCCGGCGCCTCTCCCGTCGTGCGGGGGGACCCGGACCTGGCGGAGCTGTGCCGGGCCTCCGCCGCCTCCCCCCAGTTCGCGAAGGGCTTTGACAACGCCGCCTATGAGGAGATCTACTGCAGCGAACGCGGCTGGGACCTTGCCGGGACGGAGCAGACGCTCTTCTTTGCACCGGCGGTGGACGCCCGCACCGGCGACGTTCAGGGGGCGCTGATCTTCGCCTTCAGCCGAGAGGGGGAGCGGGGCTTTATCCGGATGCTCCGGATGCTCTTCGCGGCGGTCCTGCTGCTCTTCACCGTCGTGGTCTGGCAGGTGATGATGAGCCGGGACCCCGTCGTCGGCTTTGCCCTGGCCGGCCTCTTCCTGATGGCCCTGGTCTTCGTGGCCTACCCCCTCTTCGAGGCGGTGCGTCTCTCCTTTCTGGAGGAGGGGCGCTTCTCCCTCGGCATCTGGCGAACGATCCTGACGAACAGCAGCTACATCGACGCCCTGAAGGGCAGCCTGAAGCTGGGCTGCTGCACGGCGACGCTCTCCACCCTCATCGGCTTCCTCTTCGCGTTCGCGTGTACGCGCACCAACGTCCGGTTCAAGAGGTTCATCGCCATGATGGGCGTCCTTCCTGTGATCTCGCCTCCCTTCTCCCTCACGCTCTCCGTCATCCTACTCTTTGGGAACAACGGGCTGATCACGCGCTGGCTGGGGCTCACGGGCTTCTCCATCTACGGCCTTCCGGGCCTGACGATGGTCCAGATGATGTGCATGTTCCCCATCGCGTTCCTGACGCTCTCCGGGGTGCTGGAGGCCATCGACTCCACGTTTGAGGAGGCAGCGCTGAACCTCTCGGCCAGCCGGCTCAGGACCTTTGCGTCCATCACGCTGCCCCTGGCCGCGCCGGGACTGCTCAGCGCGTGGCTTCTGGTCTTCACCACCTCGCTGGCGGACTTCGCCAACCCGCTGCTCCTGGCGGGGGACCTCAAGGTCCTCTCCGTCGAGTCCTACATCGAGGTGACGGGGATGAACCGCCTGGGACACGGGGCGGCGCTGTCGCTCCTTCTGCTCCTGCCGACGCTTGCGGCCTTTTTGGCGCAGCGCTTCTGGGTGGCGAAGCGGTCTTACGTCACCGTCACGGGGAAGCCATCGGGCCGCATCGCGGAGCTGACGACGCCCGGCCTGCGCCGCGTCCTGGCTTGCGTCATCTATCTGATCATCCTCTTTTTGATCCTGCTCTACGGGACGATCGTCGCAGGCTGCTTCGTGAAGAACTGGGGCATCGACTACACCTTCAGCCTTGAGAACATCCGCGAGGCCCTGACCCGGTCCCGGGACGCCCTGTTCGACACCGTGACCCTCTCGGCCGTCGCCACGCCCGTTGCGGGCGTCATCGCCATGATCGCGGCGCTGCTCATCGTGCGGCGGCGCTTCCGCGGCAAGCGGCTGCTTGAGGCCCTGCTCATGACGCCCTTCGCCCTGCCGGGCACGCTGGTGGGCATCAGCTACATCCTGGCGTTCAACCGGGCGCCCCTCATCCTGGTGGGGACGGCGGCCATCATCGTCATCAACTACGTGGTGCGAGAGCTGCCCGTGGGCATCGAGGGCGGGGTCGCCTCGCTGCGGCAGATCGACCCCTCCATCGAGGAGGCGGCCATGGACCTGGGGGCGGACTCCGCCACGGTCTTTCGCACCATCGTCCTGCCGCTGGTGCGCCCCGCGTTCCTGTCGAGCCTCTCCTACACGTTCGTGCGCTCCATGACGGCCGTGAGCGCGGTCATCTTCCTCATCTCCGCGCGCTGGTATCACATGACGATCCTGATCTACAACTTCTCGGAGAACCTGCGCTTCGGCCTGGCCAGCGTGCTGTCCACCGTGCTCATCGTCATCGTCTTCGGAGCCTTCGGGATCATGCGCATCCTGGTGCGGCGCAACGAGAACCTGCTGAAGAACGTCGTCTGATCCCCCGGCCCCATCGGGGGCGGGGGAACCCAAGCTGGAGGAATAATTGATGTCAGATACAGTCAACGCGGGGAGGAAGCCCCCCCGATCCGTTACCCTCAACGGGATCACGAAGGTCTTTCGCGACCCGCAGTCCGGGCAGGACGTCCGAGCCGTGGAGAGCGTGTCCTTTCGCCTGGAGCCGGGGGAGCTCGTCACGCTCCTGGGGCCGTCGGGGTGCGGCAAGACCACGGTGCTGCGGATTCTCTCCGGGTTCGAGCAGCCCACGTCAGGGCGCATCCTGATCGGAGAGATGGACGTCACGGACGTGCCCGCCAACGGACGGGACACGGCGATGGTGTTCCAGAGCTACGGCCTGTTCCCCCACATGAGCGTCTTCGACAACGTGGCCTATGGCCTGAAGCTCCGCAGGGTCCCCCGCGCGGAGATGGCGAAGAAGGTGGCGCACTTTCTCGACATGGTGGGCCTCGGCGCGCTGGCGAAGCGGTCCCCCTCCCGCCTGTCCGGCGGACAGCAGCAGCGCGTGGCCCTGGCGCGGGCCCTCATCGTGGAGCCGTCAGTGCTCCTGCTGGACGAGCCGCTCTCGAACCTGGACGCCATCCTGCGCGAGCAGATGCGCGTCGAGATACGCCGGCTGCAGAAGTCCCTCGGCATCACGGCCATGTACGTGACGCACGACCGCGTCGAGGCCATGAGCCTATCGGACCGTATCATCGTGATGAGGGGCGGTCGCATCGTGCAGGTGGGCACGCCGAGCGAGATCTACCGCGATCCGGCGAACTCCTTCGTGGCGGGCTTCGTGGGCAGGGCGGCCTTCTTCCCCTGCACGGTGCTGGGCGTTTCGGGAGCCGTGTGCGCCGTCGAGGTGAAGGGGCACGCTTTTGAGGCCCCGCGATGGGACCCTTCGCTGAGAGTCGGAGATGGGGCGGTCTTGATGGCCCGGCCGGAGTCGCTGTCGCTGGGCGAGCCGGGAATGGGCGTGGAGGACGGCGTCGTGACGGCCAACGTCTACCTGGGCAACAGCATGGAGTCCTGGGTGAGGACCGACCTGGGCGACGTGCTGGTCCAGATCGACGCCCCGGACGCCAAGAGGGTGTGGGCCGAGGGGGAGCGCGTTTCCCTGTCGCTCGACCCGCTGCTGACGAAGGTGCTTCCCGTCGACGAGCCGGCGTAGCTCAGGAGGTCTTACGTTGAGCGAGTATTCCATCGAGGTCAAAAATCCCAGGGCGCGGGAGGCCCTGGACCGCCTTGCGCCCGTCCTGCACGGCAAGGACGCCGTGCTGCTTCGGCTTTTGGTGTGCGTGTTCGCGGGTGGCCACCTCCTGCTGGAGGACATGCCCGGCCTCGGCAAGACGACGCTGGCCCTGGCGGCTTCGCGCCTCCTGGGCCTGAGCTTCGGCCGCGTGCAGTGCACGAACGACCTCCTGCCCACGGACGTCACGGGCGTGAACGTCTACCGGGCGGACAGCGGTCAGTTCCAGTTCTACGCGGGGCCGGTATTTCACCACCTGCTGCTGGTGGACGAGATCAACCGCGCGACGCCCAAGACCCAGAGTGCCCTCCTGGAGGCCATGGGGGAGGAGCAGGTGACCGTGGACGGGCGAAGCTACGCCCTGCCCAATCCCTTCTTCGTCATCGCGACACAGAACCCCGTCGAGAACGCGGGGACCTTCCCCCTGCCGGAGTCCCAGATGGACCGCTTCATGATCAAGACGTCCATCGGCTACCCCTCCCGGGAGGACGAGCGCCGAATCCTGCGCCTCGGCCCTCAGAAGAATGACTTCGCGTCCTTCCAGCCCCTGTTCACGCCGGACGAGATCGTGGCGCTTCAGGGACAGATCGAGCGCGGCATCCGCGTGGGCGACAGGCTCCTGGACTACGTCCTGGACCTGGAGCAACGGACGAGGACGCACCCCCTTCTGGAGGGCGGGATATCCCCGCGGGGCGGGATGATGATCCTGCGGGTGGCCCGCACGCTGGCCTGGCTGGGGGGGCGGGACTACGTCGTCCCGGAGGACGTTCGCTTCCTGGCCCTTGAAACCTGGGCCCATCGTCTTCAGGCCCGGAAGGGGGCGTCGGGCGCGGGCGTCCTGAGCCAGATCCTGAGCGAAACGCCCATTCCCTGATGCCCGTCCTCTCCGCCTTCAGGGGACGCCGCCGTTCGAGGAAGGATAGGCCCTGGACCGGCTCTCCGATCATCCGGCTCCGCACCGCGGGGACGGTCTACACGCTCCTGACGATCATGCTGGGTGTGGTGGCCGTCAACAGCGGAAACAACCTGCTGTACCTGCTGACGGCCCTCCTTCTGGGATACATGCTGGCCTCAGGCGTCGCGGGGCGGCGCAACATCATGGGGGCGCGGGCTGCACTGGAGCTGCCGGACGAGATCTACGCGGGCATCCCCTTCGAGGCCTCCATCCGCGTCGAGAACCCGCGCTCCGCTCCGCTCCACATGATCGAGGTGACGGTGCGCCTGGAGGAAGGGGAGGGGGTTGCCCCCCGCGCCTTCTTCGGCGTCGTCCCTCCGCACGGGGCGGCGAGCCGCGGCGTCGTACTGACCCTGCCGCGACGCGGGACGGTCCGCGTGGCCCTTGAGGTTTCCTCCGTGTTCCCCTTCGACTTCTTCACCCGCTTTGCCTGGGACCGGAACTGGACGACGGCGCTGACCTTTCCCACGCCGGCTCCCGACGCGTCGGTGGTTGCGGTCGGCGAGGCGGAGGAGGAGGGGGCGGCGTCCGTCGGTTCCTCCCGGAGCGACGACGCCTCCGACGCGGCTGGGGTCAGGCCGTATCAGACGGGAGACCCCGTAAGCCGCGTGCACTGGAAGATCACGGCCCGCACGGGGAAGCTGAGCACCCGCCTCCTTGAGGGCGAGGCGCCCGTGGGGCTGCTGATCGACTTGGACGGGCTGGTGCGCGACGGGCTGGAGCGCGGCCTGTCCGCGGCGGCGGGGCGAATCCTGCAGGCGGAGCGCGAGAGCGCGCCCATCGGCATGATGGATCGGGGAACGCTTTTTCCGCCGGCCCCGGGCCGACAGAACCGCCTTGCCCTCCTGCGGCGGCTGGCCCTCTACGAGGGGGCAGCGCGATGACGAGCCCTACTTCGGTTGTCGCACCCCGGACGCGCCCCATCCGCTTCTACCTGGACCTCCTGCTTCCGGTCTGCGGGCTGATGTGCTTTGCGATGGCGCAGGACGGCATCAGCGCCGCTGCAGGCTGGGCCTTCCTGCTGGGCCTGGCGGTGGTGGGAGCCGCCTCCTTTCTGGACCTGCCCCGGCCGCCGGGCTTCGTCACCTTTGCGGCGGTGCTCCTGCTGCTGATCCCCATCCTGGGGCAGATATCGCTCCGCTATGCGGCGGAGCCGTTGCTTGAGGCGATCCTCCTCCTGTTTCTGCTCCGCGTGTACGAGAGGCGCGGTCCGCGCGAATACGCCCAGGTGGTCATCATCCTGCTGGCCGCCGCCGTAATCTACGCCGTCCTGTCCGTCGAGCGCGTCTTCATGACGGTCTGCGTCGGCGTGGGGATCGTGGGCTCCATGATCCTGATGATGTCCGCCTGGATGCGCCGGGAGCCGGATGCGCGCCTCAGCTGGAGCGACGTGAGGGGCCTCCTTGCCCGCGCCCTGGGCATGTTCCTCGTGATGCTGCCCCTGTGTCTCCTGCTCTTCTTCGCGGCGCCGCGCTTCCGAAGCCCCTTTCGCGTTTCACAGGGTGGTTTCGGCGCGACGACGGGTTTCTCGGATCAACTCAGCCTGGGGGACGTGGGGCAGATTCAGGAGAGCGGACGCCTGGCCTTTCGGGCGGAGATGCGGGACATTGCGCCGCGAACGCCCTATTGGCGCGGCGTGGTGCTGTCCCTGTTCACCGGAGACACCTGGACAGTCAACCTGGCAGGGCGCCGCGGAGGTTGGGACGCCCCAACCTCCGGCGCGGAGAACCTGCGCTACTCGATCCAGATGGAACCCAGCGGACACCGCTGGCTGTTCACCCTGGACCGCCCAGTGACCCTTTGGGGGACCGATGCCCTAGACCTGGGCAACGGGACCTACGCACACCGCTCCTTCAATGGAGCGCGCTACGAGGCGGAGTCCGTCCTCGATCCGACGGGCGGCGGCAGCTTGACGCCGCGGGACGAGGCCCTCTGCCTTCAGCTGCCGGAGGGGTATTCCCCAGCCGTTCGCCGCCTTGCGGAGGAGATCGCGGGGGGAGCGAAGGGTGATCGGGAGAAGATGGAGGCCGTCGTCGCGCGGCTGTCGGGCGGAGAGTACCGGTGGACGCTGAGGAACCTGGCGCAGGGACGGAACGCACTGGAGGACTTCCTGCTCCGCCTGAAGCGCGGCAACTGCGAGTACTTCGCATCGGCCGCCGGGGTGATGCTGCGGATGCTGGGCGTCCCCGCCCGGCTGGTGGGGGGCTACCGGGGCGGAGACTACAACCGCACCGGAGGCTTCTACTCGGTTAGGGACCTGAACGCCCACGTCTGGGTGGAGGCCTGGGACCGGGCGAGCCGTGCCTGGATTCGGCTGGACCCGACGCCGACGGCGTTGGAGGACGAGGTGGAAGCGGAGGTCCTCGCCTCGGGCAGTGGTTGGGGCGAGTTCTGGGACTACCTGGACTATCAGTGGAACCGTTATTTCGTGGCCTACGGCGGCAGCCAGCAGGCACAGTGGGCCGGAGCGCTGCGGTCCCTCCTGAGGAACCCCCGTGCTGCCCTCCCCTCCGTGGGAAGCTTCATGGATGGCACGGGGCGCGGGGCTTCCCGCGCAGCCTTTGCGGTAGGGGCGGTGATCTTGGCGTTGGCCAGCGGCTGGGGGGTATGGCGCTATGCGCACCGCGACGAGCGGGCCGCCCTGCTCCGTCGGTTTGATCGCCTCATGGCCCGGCGCGGCTTCGTGCGCTCCCCCTGCGTGGGGCTCCTGGAGTTCGCCTGGACCCTGCCGGAGCCGCTGAGGGCGGACGCTCTCGACTTCGCCTCAGGCCTCTCCGCCGTGTTCTACGGTGGACGCGAACTGGACGGGCCGTGCCGCGAGGCCCTGCTGCGGGCGCTGTCGGCCCTGTCCTCGACAAGGGGTTAGCGGTCGGAGAGCGCAAGCCCAGGCATTTTTAAGATAGTGTGAGCGGGACCTCATGCACGGGGCGGTCCCGACGGGAAGGAAGGGTGCTCTCATGGCAGACAGGGGGATCGATTTTCGTTCCAGGGCAGCCAAGGGCTCGGCGACCCCGGCGTCGGGCGACGACCGCGGCCTCCATCGCCGCGTTCAGGAGCTGGAGCGGATGCGGGAGCAGTACGAGCTGGAGGCTGCAGCGTTTGAGGACCTGGATCGCCTCTACCGGGGACTGGCGGACAGCGGGGCCTTTTTGTACGCCTTCGTGGACGTCCGGGGCACGTTTCTGTTCATGAACCGCGGGATGCAGCTATTCCTGGGACAAGACCCCGAAGGGGGTGCGCCGGAAACCCTCCTGTCGCGCTGCCCCTTTGGACAGATCGAGGCGATGCGCGGCCTGTTGCACGACGCCATGGAAGGGCCCGTGGCGGCGGTGGTGCCCCTGGCGCGCCCAGACGGGGTCAATATCTGGATGGACGCGGAATTTTCCGCGATGGACGTTCGAGGCGAACCCGCCCTGCAGGTCGTCGGGGTGGACGTGACGGAGTGGGTGAACCTCCGGGAGCAAGCGGAGCCCGGATGGAAGCACGGCGTGTGGAGCCGCGTTCTGGACTGTTGTCCGGGATTGCTCTGCTGCGTCGTAGATCGGGAGGGTACGCTGCTCTACGCCTCCCAGGGGTACAGCGCCCTCGCCCTGCGGGTCCTGGGCCATCGCTGCGAGGTAGGGAAGCGCTACCCCCCGCTTCAATCGAAGACGGACAAGTCCCTTCACGACATCTTGATGGCGGCTGCGCTGGGGCAGACCAGCGGCGTGGAGATCGAAGAACGCCACAGCGAAGGGGACCGGCTCTGGAGCTTCACAGCGGCGCCCCTTGAGCTGAACGGCGGCCTGGAGGGGGTGGCAGTGCGCGTCCTCCCCGTGCAGGTGCCGCAGATCCGGCAGCCCGCGCCGCCACCGGACGCCCCGGAGCCGCCGGCCCCTGGCGTCGAGCCTCCGGTGGAGCCGTCCGAGCGAGCGGGCATCCTGAACGCCTTCGCCGTCCCGACGGCCGTGGTGAACGAGCGCGGGGTATGCCTTGCGGCCAACGCGCCCTTCATCCTCGCGCTGGACGCCAGGGAAAAGGTGGTCGGTTCTCGCCTCCTCGACCTGATCCCCAGGGACGGTCCCGCGAACGCGGACTTCCACGAGAAGTTTCCCGACGTGCTGCAGGCCCGCGAGGGGCGCCTCTCCTGCCGCCTCTCGTCCCGGGACGGGGACCTGACGTGGTTTGAGGTCGGCGTTCGGCCCCTGGAGTGGGCCGGGTTTCGCGCTGCGCTCCTGACGTGTGAGGACGTGACGCTCCTGCGCCGGACGCAGGAACAGCTACAGCGCGCCGCCGTGACGGACCGCTCCACTGGCGTCCTGAACCGCCAGGGCATGGAGCGCGTCCTGTCCCGTGAGATGGAGCGCGCCGTCCGGGACAAGACGCCCCTCAGCCTGATGATCATGGACATCGACGGCTTCCGGCGCCTGAACGAGAGCAAAGGGTACGCGGCGGCGGAGCTCGTCCTGAAGACGCTGATCGCGCTCTGTCAGGGGCTCCTCGCTGTGGAGGACGTCATCGGGCGGTGGGGCGGGGACGAGTTCATGGTGCTGACGCCCCGCTCCTCCGAGGCTGCGCGGCTCCTGGCGGATTCGATGCGGGACCTGGCTCACAGCGGGTCCTTCGGTGCGGAGGGCGCCCTGACGCTCAGCGTCGGCATTGCGCAGTTTCGCGCGGAGATGGACCTCTCCAGCCTGGTGGGCGCTGCCTACGACGCGATGGTCCGGGCCAAGCGGAGCGGAGGGAACCGCGCCGTGACGGCGGAGGACGGCGAGGGCCGCTAGACGGCCGGGGCCGCCCCGGACGCAGGCGATCTTAGTATTGAGGATGGTGTGTGGATTTGGGACAGATTCAGATCATCGTTGAGGGCATGACGGCGAGCGGAAAGTCCACGGTGGTGGACCTGCTGGCGGAGCGCCTGGGGTTCAAGGTGATGCCGGAGGAGTTTCGCGACCAGCATGACCTCCTGAGCCGCTTCCACCACGACCGGCGGTGGGCGTTCCCCATGCAGCTGAACTTCCTGGTGACGCGCTTTGCACAGTACCTCTGCGCGTCGGAGGAAAACGATTACATCATGGACCGCAGCATCTTTGGCGACAAGGTCTACGCCACGCTCTACTACAAGCAGCACTACTTCACGGACAGCCAGTTCGGCTGCTACCTGACGCTCTATGACTCCCTGTTGAGGAACACGGCGTCCCCGCGGCTCCTGATCCTGGTGCGCTGTCCCTTTGAGGAGATACTGCGCCGCATCCGGGCGCGGGGCCGTCAGGACGAGATCGATGCCGGGGTGGAGTACTGGCGCCTGCTCTTCGACGCCTATCAGCCGTTCCTCGAATTCGTGCGCAAGGAGATGCAGATCCCGAACGTCCTGGAGCTGGACCTGGCGGACCCGGCCTTCATCAAGACGCCGGAACGCGTGGAGAGGTTCCTGGATGACGTGAGGGCCTTCTTCCCGGAGCGCTTTGCGGGGTTGCAGTAAGGACCTGTGACGCCGCGATCGTCGGCGCAGGATCCGTAGACCTCTTCGCGGCGGCGGAGTTGGCGCGCCACGGCAAGAAGGCCCGGATCGCCGACGAGGGGTTGTGCCTGAGGATCGTCCGGGAGGCGAACAGAGGAAGGTCGCTCAGGCTGTAGCAATCCAACCCTGTGGTTTCAGAGAGGCTCACACGTTTCCGAGGTGTACGTGCGCGAGCTCTGCGCGGGCTGCCTCCTCCATGCGGCGCAGGAGGGCGCGGGACGTGGGGGGTGCGTCGTGGTGCCGCGCGGGGAAACAGCGCGTGATGTGCAGGGGGATGTCTCGCGACAGGGAGGCGATCCAGCCCACCATCTCCGAGAAGGCCGCCATACCGTCGTCCAATCCGGGAACGGCGAGGTGCGTCAACTCCACGTGGACGCCGCCCCGCACCCACAGGGCGATGGTCCGCTTCACGGCCTCCAGGTCCCCGCCGAGCCGTCGATACCCCCCCGGCGTGAACGCCTTCAGGTCCACGTTCGCCGCGCTGACCCAGGGCAGGAGGTCCCGCGCCGCCTCCTCCGACATCGCCCCGTTCGTGACGAGGACCGCCGCGACCCCCGCCTTCCTCAGCAGGGGGGCGGCCTCCAGGAGGTACTCCGCCTGAAGGGTTGGCTCGTTGTAAGTGAGAGCCAGAGCGTCCAGACCCAGCCCCCGGACCTCCCTCGCCAGCGCCTCCGGCGGCAGGAACGGGACGGAGGCACTGGCGTCGTAGACGCTTTTCGCCGGTCGGGCTATGCGCCAGTTCTGGCAGAAGGGACAGTCCATCGTGCAGCCCAGGCTCCCCAGCGAGTAGATGAGGCTGCCGGGCCGCCAGTGGGCGAGGGGCTTCTTTTCGACGGGGTCCACGGCCCGTGCGCAGAACCGACCGAGCCAGGGCGAGAGGAGCGTTCCCCCGTGGTTGAGGCGGACGCCACACGCCCCCGCGGCCCCGTCCGCGATGCGACACCCGCGAAAACACAGGCCACAGGAAACGCGCCCGTCCTCCTCGCGATTCCACCAACGCGCCGCCATGCCCATCCGCGCCGCAGGCGATCCGCCTCCTCCAGTTGAGGCCGGGGACGCGCTGCCTCTCCCTCCCTTCTCTTTCTGTCTGTCAAAAACAGGACTTCGGCGCCGAACGCCTCGCTTAGATTTGCCAGACCCCCGCCTCCGAGAGCTGGCGGGTGACCGTCCCTGCCCAGTCCCGGTTGCTGGCGGGGGAGGCCGGGCTGGGGTGGAGGATGCGCAGGATCCGGACGTCTGTATCGCCGAGCGCCTCCCGCGCGCGGGCCTCGGCGAAGGCCCCCACGCCGACGACCCACTTGGGGGAGAGGGCGCGAACCGCGGCGCGCAGGTGCTCACCGCACGCTGCGTAGAGGGGCGTCCGGAGCTCCGGGGGCAGGTGGTCCGGCGTGAGGTTGCGTCCTCCCTCCGTCCCGTTTTTGCGCGGGGAGGGGGCGATGAAGAGTAGCGGGCAGAAGTTGACGACGAAGTGCTCCTCGAAGAAGCCCTCCGGGGTCCCGAAGCGTCCGGAGAAGAGCCCCCAAAGACGGCGGCCGCTGACCTCGGAACGCCTGCAGGCGGTGCCCTCAACGGGGTAGGCGGGGTGCGGATGGGCCGGCCTGCCGTTCAGAGGGACGTCGAGCTTCAGCCAGTCTCGGACGACGGCGGCCTCGCCGAAGGGCACCCCCGTCTGAGCCATGCCCCAGGGGCCGGGATTCATCCCCAGGAACACCACACGCTTCCGTCCCTGACCAAAGCGCCTCACGTAGACCGCGAAGGCGTCCCATGCGTAGTCCAGAGGGTTGTAGACGGCCGCCGCAGGCGGGACGAAGCGCATGGCGTCCACCTCCGCCCTCAGCTTCCGTGCGGCGGCGAGCTGCGCCTCGACGGAGGCCCCGTCCTGAGTTGCCGGCACCGGTCAGTCCTCTGCGCCGTGAGGGGCCAGGTGGAGCTCCCCGTCCTCGACGTCGACGTCGATGCGCGTGCCGTTCGCGAACTTCCGCGTCAGCAGGGAGTCGGCCAGGCGGTCCTCCAGCAGGGACTGGATGGCCCGGCGCAGGGGCCGGGCGCCGTACTTCGGCTTGAAGCCCTTCTCCAGTATCTTCTCCTTCGCGCCCACGCTGACGTCCAGGGAGAGCCCCTGTCCCTTCAGCCGATCGTCCAGCTCCGCCAGCATCGCGTCGACGATGCGCAGCAGGTTGTCCCGCGACAGGGGACGGAAGACGGCCATCTCGTCGATGCGGTTCAGGAACTCCGGCCGGAAGGTGCGCTGAGCCTCCTCCATGATGACGGCCTTCTGGCGCTCCCAGCTTCGCTGCTCCGACGCCTCCGCGGAGCCGAAGCCCAGCGCGCTGCCCTGTTGGGCCTCCTTCGCGCCGACGTTGCTCGTCATGATGATGACCGTGTTGCGGAAGTCGACCTTACGCCCCTGCCCGTCGGTCAGGTGCCCATCGTCCAAGATCTGCAGCAGGACGTTGTAGACCTCCGCGTGTGCCTTCTCGATCTCGTCGAACAGGATGACGGAGTAGGGCCGCCGCCGGACGGCCTCCGTCAGCTTCCCCCCGCTTTCGTGTCCCACGTAGCCGGGGGGGGCGCCCAGGAGCTTCGAGACCTCGTGCTTCTCCATGAACTCGCTCATGTCGATGCGGATCATGGCGTCCTCGCGTCCAAAGAGAAAGCGGGCCAGGCAGCGGGCCAGCTCCGTCTTGCCCACGCCGGTGGGGCCCATGAACAGGAAGCTGCCGATGGGCCGCCGCGGGTCGTGCAGGCCCGTGCGTGCGCGGCGGATGGCCCGCGCCACGGCGCTGACCGCCTCGTCCTGCCCGATCAGGCGGGAGGATATCTCCTCCTCCATGCGCAGAAGCCGCTCCGTTTCTGTCTCCGTGAGCTGTTTCACCGGGATGCCCGTCATCTCCGCCACCACCTCGGCGATGTCCTCGCCGGTGACCTCGACGCGCTCCTCGCTCCGGCCGCTGCGCCACTCCTCCGTCGCGGCCTCAAGCTGATCCGCCAGGGCGTGCTCCTCGTCGCGCAGCTGCGCCGCGCGCTCGAACTGCTGGTTCAGCACGGCCTCCTCCTTCTGACGTTGAGTGTCCGCGAGGCGGCGCTCCAGCTCCCGAACGGACTCCGGCGGGTCCAGCGACCGAAGCCGGGTCCGCGCTCCGGCCTCGTCGATGAGGTCGATGCCCTTGTCGGGCAGGAAGCGATCCTGCACGTAGCGCGAGGAGAGGTTCGCTGCGGCCTGGAGGGCGTCGTTCGTGAAGGTCACCTGGTGGTGTTCCTCGTAGCGATCCCGAAGTCCGCGCAGGATGCTGACGGAGTCCTCGATGCCGGGCTCCTCGATCAGGATGGGCTGGAAGCGGCGCTCCAAGGCGCTGTCGCGCTCCACGTACTTGTGGTACTCCGCCTGGGTCGTCGCGCCGATCATCTGGAACTTCCCGCGCGACAGGCTGGGCTTCAGGATGTTGGCCGCGTCCATTGCCCCTTCGGCGCTGCCTGCGCCGACGATGGTGTGCACCTCGTCCACGAAGAGGATGACCTCGCCGGAGTCGGAGAGCTCCTTCACGATGCGGCGCAGCCGCTCCTCGAACTCCCCCCGGTACTTGGTGCCCGCCACGAGGTTCGCCGTGTTGAGCTGGATGATGCGCTTCTCCCTCAGGGGGTCCGGCGCAGCGCCCGACGCGATCTTTTGGGCCAGCCCCTCGACGATGGCCGTCTTGCCGACGCCGGGGTCGCCGATCAGGACGGGGTTGCTCTTCGTTCGTCGGCACAGCGCCTGGATGACGCGACGGATCTCCCGCTCGCGCCCGATGACGGGGTCGAGCTCGCCGTCGCGGGCTTTCTGAGTCAGGTCCACTCCCAGTTGGTCCAGCGTCGGCGTTCGGCTCCTGCCCTGCCGCTTCAGCCGGTCTGTCAGGAGCTCCACGTTCTGTCCCTGGCCCCCACCGGCGTTCACTGCGTTGGCCTCGATGATGGCGGTCACCTGCTTCAGGACGACCTCCCGGGTGATCCCCATCGTCAGGAAGTGCTGGACCACCATGCTGCTCTCGTCCGCCAGGACGCCCAACAGGATGTGTTCCGTATCGACGTAGTTGACGCCCATCTTGCGGGCCTCGACCATGGACAGCTCAAGCGCCTTCTTCATGCGCGG
This sequence comes from Fretibacterium sp., assembly GCF_057312375.1. NCBI lineage: Bacteria > Thermotogati > Synergistota > Synergistia > Synergistales > Aminobacteriaceae > Fretibacterium > Fretibacterium sp. Next base: position 29,143 of record NZ_DBHLDX010000012.1, on the reverse strand, counting down.
GCTGAGCGGCAGGTCGATGGGCCTGGACGCGGGCTGGGATCGCCCCATGATCTCCCGGATGTGGGCGCACAGCCTCTCAGGCGACACGTCCAACTCGACCAGGGCGCGACAGGCGATGCCGCCGCCCTCCTGCGCCAGCCCCACCAGGAGGTGCTCCGGCTCCACCATGGGATGCCCCATCTGAAGCGCTTCATGGTGGGCCAGCTGGATGACCCTCTTGCCTCGTTCCGTAAAAAATTGCCACATGGTATGTTCTCCTTGATAGAGTAAAAACGGCGTGCGTTCAGGCCAGCATCAGGCCCCGCAGCATCCTCTTCAGCATCTCCGCCTGAATGACGCTCCGCTTGTGCTGGGACAGGTCGAAATCGCTGCGCCCCATCTCGTCGGCGTGCCTCAGCGCCACCTCGATCAGAAGGCGCTCGCGCACGGTGATGAGGCCGCGCTCCTGCAGGGATTGGAGGAGGCGGCGGCAGTCCTGCTCCGAGATGGAGTCCCCCACGATGTCCTCGACGTGCTTCAGGCGCTCCTCCGGCTCCTCGCAGGAGATGCGCAGGATGCGGATGTACCCGTGGCCGCCCCGCTGGCTCTCCACCAGAAAACCACGCTCCGGCGTGAAGCGGCTGCGCAGGACGTAGTTGATCTGGCTCGGCACGCAGCCGAAGAACTCCGCCAGCTCCTTGCGCCTGAGGGATACGGAGGGTTCCGTTTCCGTTTCGAGGAGCTCCTGAATGTATTTCTCAATGGCCAGGGTCAAGTTGGGCATACCCCTTACCTCCGTTCCATGGTTGGCCGGATCCGGAAATCAAAGTCAGCGATCCGCCAAGGCCTCATTTTATCCTTATGGTCAGGGATAATCAATAATGAAAAATGCCGATAGACGAGAGGTCAGGCCGGATGCAGCGGACAAATTGTATTGTGTATTTCGCGTCCTCCCAAATTCTTATACTATAATTGAGAAACAGCCCCACATGGGGGCGGAAGGGTTATGATTGGGTACATGAGTATCGTTCAGGAAAAGACGAAACCGTCGAGGGGAGAGCTCCTCGGCGTTGAATTGGAGGTTCGCCGGTATCCCGACCCGGTGTTGAAGAAGGTCGCAGAACCGGTTACGGTCTTTGACGACGAGCTGGCTGATTTCGTCGACAAGATGCGCGCGGTGATGCGCGTCAGCGACGGCGTGGGGCTGGCTGCGCCGCAGGTGGGAGTGCTTCGGCAGATCGCGGTTGTCGATTATAAGGATGAGGTCTACGACCTCATCAACCCCCGCGTTCTGGAGCAGAGGGGCGAGCAGGAGGGGGAGGAGGGGTGCCTCAGCTTCCCCGGCATCTACGCGATGGTGCGGCGCCCGGAGTGGGTGCGCGTCGAGGCACAGGACGTGCGGGGGGAGGTCCACGTCCACGAGGCGTCTGGTTTCCTCGCGCGGGCCTTTCTGCACGAGATGGACCACTTGAACGGAAAGCTCTTCATCGATTACCTCTCCCCCCTGAAGCGCGGGGCGATTCGCCGCAAGATGATGAAGAAAAAGGAGAGCTAGGGTGCGGCTGTGGTTCATCGGCGGCGGCTCCTTTGCCGCACGCTGCCTTGAGGCCCTCGTCCGGCGCCTCCCCGTTGAGCTCGTGGTCACCGGGACCCCCACCCGGGGTGGCCGCGGCATGGCGGAGATCCCCTCGCGGGTGGAGGAACGCGCCCTGGCGCTGGGCCTTCCCCTTGAGCGCACGGGGCCCCTCGGCGAAAACGAGCCGCTCCTGACGGCTCTGGCGGCGAATCCGCCCGACGCGATCCTGGTGGTGGACTTCGCTCAGCTGATCCGCGAGCCCTTCTTGAGCGCGCCGCGCTGGGGGTGCCTGAACGTCCACCCCTCCCTCCTGCCGCGCTGGCGTGGGGCGGCGCCCGTTCCCCGATCGCTGATGGACGGCGATGTCCGGACGGGGGTGACCGTCTTTCGTCTGACGCCCGAGATGGACGCGGGGCCCATCCTGCGCCAGGCGGCGGTGGAGGTCGGGGCGGGGGAGACGGCGACGGAGCTCTACGACAGGTTGAGCGCCCTGGGCGCCGAGATCGCTGCTGCGGGGTTGACCGCGCTGGAGTCCGCCGGGGACGGCTTCGCAGGGCTCTTCACCCCGCAGGACGACGCCGCAGCCTCCTACGCGGCGAAGCTCGAGAGGTCGGAGTTTGAGCTCTCCTGGCGGCAGCCCGCAGAGCGCTTGGACAGGGCGGTCCGCGCCCTTGAGGCCTCCGGCGGCGCCTTCGTCATGGTCCGTGAAAAGCGTCTCAAGGTCTGGCGTGCCGCCCCGGCGGCTGGAGGGCACGGGGAGCCGGGAACCGTGCTGGCCCTCCAGGATGGCGCCCTCGTCGTGGCCTGCGCCGCTGGCGCGCTGCACCTGGAGGAGGTGCAGGCGGAGGGCAAGCGCAGGGTCCCTGCCGTGGACTGGGCTCGCGGTCTGAGGCTTGTGCCGGGGGACGTCCTGTGAGCTTTGAATTAAGGAGGGCCTAAACTATAGCTTATCATGGTGATATAATAGCCACAACACAGACTTTTAGCAGGGGAGGCGCAGGAATGGCGCAGAGCTCATGGGGAGGCCAGGAGCGGCGTGCGTCCGGACGGCGCATTTACGAGGGCAGGATCCTGAACCTGAGGGTCGATGAGGTGACGATGCCGAGCGGCCGTACGGCGGAGCGCGAGGTGGTGGAACATCGGTCGGCCGTAGGTATCCTGGCGTTGACGGGGCGGGACAGCGTGCTGCTGGCGCGCCAGTACCGTTATGCCGTCGGGGAGGAAACGCTTGAGGTGTG
>NZ_DBHLDX010000012.1:0-26250 GCF_057312375.1 Fretibacterium sp. | reverse complement strand
AAGGACTCCAAGACGTTCGCCGCGCTGGCTTGGCTCATGGCGAGGGAGGGAATACCGCCCAGGGTCCATTGACTGCGGCGTCGGAACCATGCGATGCGGCGTCCGGCACGGGCTTTGCTGGTCCGGAGTCGGACGAATATCTTGAGTAAGGGAGCGTTATAGTAATGTTGAAGAACTTGAGGATATCTGCAAAGCTTGCTTTGGGCTTCGGGCTGGTGCTCTCCCTGTTTGCGGTGGCCGCGATCTTCAGCTGGAGCAGCATCTCGCACGTGCAGGAGGAGATACGTTACCTGGATAAGATCACGGACCTTTCGACCCTGATCAGCGACATGAACGACGCGTTGGAGGTCGTGATGAACAACCTGAGCGCGCTGCGCCTTTCGGAGTCCCAGGAGGACCTCAATGCGCTGAAGAGTTCTCTGGACGCCCTGAGGGACCATCCCAGGAAGGTCAACGAGCTGGTGGCACCGGAGCCGAGGATGCAGGTGCTGAGGGGAGGAACGTCGACTTCGGGGCAGGTCAGGACGCTCCCCGAGCTGGAGGGCTACCTCGATGCGTTCGGCAGGAACGTCGCCGCCTACGAAACGACGCTGCACTCCCAGCATGCAGCCATGGCTTCCCTTACGGACAACCTTGAAAAGACGACGGAGGTCATAGGGACGATCCTTGAGAAGTCCTCCGCTTCGAAGCCGGAAACGGCGGACTACAACGCCGCGGGCGGTGGCCGCAGCGGGGCGAACGAGATGGGCGCTGCGGCGAACCTGCGGTACAAGCTGACGCTCTTCCGCAGGCAGTACGTCTACGCCCTGTACAAGCGGGATGTGGCGCTTCTGGAGGGCGCTGCGGCGGACTTTGACAAGTGGGCGGCGGACTACGACGCCTTCAAAAACTCCGCTTCCGAGGGCTGGCTGAAGGACCTTTTGGCCTCGGACGACGGTTTGGTGCGCTCCGCCAAAGCGGACATGGTGAACATTCTGAAGGCGTACCGCGACGCGCAGTCCATCATGGAGGAGTGCCTGAAGAACGCCGGCGGGATCGAGGACTGTGCCCTGAGCATCTACGGCCAGATCGACCGAAAGGTCAACGAGCTCGTGATAGGGAGCTACAACGCCCTCGGCAACGCTCTGACGCTGCTCCTGTCCCTGGTCGTCCTGTCCATCGTCCTCGGCGCGATCATCGCTTGGGCGATCGCCCGCGGCATCTCGAAGCCTCTTGGCATCGTGGTGAATCTCACCGCGCGGGCCGAGGGCGGGGACCTGACGCTGAAGCGGGAGGACTTCCCCTACGACGGCCGCGATGAGCTGGGCGCGCTGGGCGAGGCCCTGATGAAGATGATCGCGGCCCAGCGCACGGCCGTGAGCGAGGTCCTGACGACGGCGGACCAGGCCGCGGCGAAGTCCGTCGACATTCTGGACAACTGCAAGAGGAGCCTGGACTCCTCAACCAGGGTGAAGGATGCCGTGCAGAAGGCGGTTTCCTTGATGGAGAACAACTCCTCCTCACTTCAGGAGAGCAACGCGGGGACGGAGGAGATGTCCGCTGCGTCCATGACCTCCGCCCAGGCGGCGACGGACTGCGCTGAGTTCATCTCCAACATGACGACGGTGACGAACAAGGCGGTCGATACGGTGCAGGGCACCATCGAGGACATGGGCGAGCTGCAGAGAAAGACCCAGGAGAGCGGACAGAAGCTCCAGGACTTGGTGGATTCCGTGGACAAGATCAGCGAGTTCGTGGGCGTCATCACCTCGATCGCGGACCAGACGAACCTCCTCGCGCTGAACGCGGCCATCGAGGCGGCGCGCGCCGGAGAGGCGGGACGCGGCTTTGCCGTGGTGGCGGAGTCCGTGCGGAAGCTGGCGGAGGAGTCGAACCGCGCGGCGGGCAACGTTCGGGCCCTCATCGAAACGCTGCAGGGCAGCGCAAGGGAAACGAAGTCCGCCAGCGACGAGACGGCGACGCTGCTGAGCCAGACGATGGAGAAGGGTACGTCGGCAAAGGACTCCCTGTCCGAGGCGATGGAGCAGATCGACAAGGCCAACGATCGGATCCAGAACATCGCGGCGGTTGCCGAGGAGCAGGCGGCCTCCAGCAAGGAGATTGCGGCGGGCATCGACAACGTGACGAAGTCCAGCTCCGAGATCCTGGCGCACCTGGAGAAGATCGCGGAGGCCATGGACGAAGCGACGGCCGTGTCCACCAGCACCACGAAGGAGTCGGACGCTCAGGCCGAACTGGTGCAGCACGTGAAGGACGCCATCGCCGTCTTCAAGGTGGAGGATTCTGAGGACAGGGGGCGCAGCAGCCGCAAGGCCCTGCGCGGCTAGCCCTCGTAGCGAGCGTAAACGAACCGTTGAGAACGAGGCGGGAGAGGTCCTTCGGCGAAGCAAGCCGGAGGACCTCTCCCGCTTTACGGCGCGTAGGATTCGGAGTACGGCAGCTTACGATGGCACAGCGGCCTGTTCCGCGGTCAGGTCCTCCGTCGTGAAGTCCACGGCCCGCCGCAGGTCCTCCAGGGAGAGCTCCATCATCCGGCCTATTTTTCCGGCGCTGACGATGATCGTCGCGAGCCCCTCCGCCGACGCGTCCACGACGGTCCGAAAGGGCTTCTTCATCCCCACGGGGGAGCATCCTCCATGCACGTAGCCGGTGAGGGGCAGGAGCTCCTTCGAGTGGACCATCTCGACGGACTTCTCGTTCACGGCGCGGGCCGCCTTGCGCAGGTCCAGCTCACGCCCTCCGGGCACAACGAACACGTAGTGTTCGCGGCTCCTCCCCACGGTGACGAGGGTCTTGAAGACCTCGTCCGTCCCGCGCCGCAGAAGGCGCGCCGCCTCCACGGCGCTGACGGCGTCGGTCCCGTCCATGGGAACGGTGAGAGGAGTGTAGCTTGCCCCGCATGCCTCAAGCCGGCGCATGGCGTTCGTCCGGTCCGCCGTCCTGCCGCTCACGGCCGCAGCCCTTCCTCCGCCGCGCGCTCAAGCATCCTGCGGCGATCCAGCGGGCGCACGTTCTGCACGATCCAGTCGCGCATCGCCGCGCCCTCCGGCGTTTCCTGGGATGAGGAGAGGAACTTCAGCTCAATGCCGAGCTCCCGCGCCGCGTCGTGAGCCAACACCGGCCAGACGCGGCCGATGTCGCCGATGATGGGCAGGCTGCCCTCGTGGCGTGCAAAGGCGGACATCTCCATACGGAAAGGAATCCTCGCGGCCTTCGTCTTGGGCAGGCCCTTGTCGATGGCCTCCTGGACCGTCCGGGACAGCTCCACGGCGCGCCTCAGGTTCTCGTCCAGGTCGATGCGCACCAGCGTCTTGTCCCGAAGGCTGTATGTGGCCTGGCCGGACCAGCTGGCCCAGATGCCGTGCCCCGTGTAGCACTCGAAGGGGCCGTCGTGGACCTCCTGCGTCAGGGCCACGGCGGACTCGATGATGACGTCGCAGGTGGCCAACATTCGAGAGAGGCGCATGGAACGCTGGGAGATCGGGATGCTGTCCCCGATGGACATGCCCACTGCGCCGCCGCCGATGAGCTGGGGGATGGTGACCAGCACGGGCACGCCACGCCCTGCCGCCGCGCCCAGCATGGTCATGGGGTCGCATCCCCAGCCTGCGACCTCCTCAAAGGGAAGCCCGTACATTCGGGCCAGGTTCATGATCTCCCCGGCCAGCCGTTCGCCTCGAAGCCCCATGGGGTAGGCCATGTTGCCCGCCGCCTTGATGATGTCGCTGTGTATGGGAAGGTCCCTGCCGCGCCTCAGCAGGTCCTCGTCCAGCGGCATCTCCCGCCGGAGCTCCTCCAGCTCCGCCTCCGTCATGCGCGTGAATTCGAAGAGGCCTCCCCGCGGCAGAACGCGCTCTTCCAGGCCGAGCGCGGCGGCGTCCACGCGAAAGACGCGATCCAGCGCGCCGCCCATCTCGTGCGACACGACGGCCGAGCTGGTGGACACCGCGTCCACCAGCCCCACGCGGATGAGCTCTGCGAGGAGCGTCGTGACCCCCTCGTGAATGTTGGGCCCGCTGCCCGTGACGATCATGACCTTCCCGCCGCGCCTCTTCGCCGCGACGATGCGGCGGACGGCCTCGTCCAGGGCCTCGCGGGAACGACCGTCCAGCGAGGCCCTGAACCCTTCGACCTGCGGCCCTCCAAAAAGCGTGTTCATCGTGCGTCCTCGTCCTCCTGACTGATATAACGAGCGATAAGCTGCAGTCCTCGACGTGCGGGGCCGCTCACGGGACCTTCACGTCCTTCACGTACTCGCGAATGACCTCCCAGGTCCGCGCCGACGCGCCGCCCAGCGTGTCGAAGTAGGCCTGGGATGCCTGCCGCACTGCCTCCTGCGTCGCCGGGTCAAGGGCAGCCGCCCAGATGCCGGCCAGCTCCTGGGGGCCGTGCACGCAGCGCGCAACCCCCAAAGCGTCCATCCGCTTCGTGTCGGGGAAGTCCGTCATGCTGGGGCCGTGGGCGGTCGTGATGCCGAACAGCGCAGGCTCAATGGGATTCTGTCCGCCCTTCGGCACCAGGCTTCCTCCCACGAAGGCGGCGTCGGCCGCTGCATAGAGGTCGAAGAGGATTCCGATGCGATCGACCACGGCGATGTCCCATCCGTCGGAGAGATGGGACAGGAGGTCGGCCTTCAGGTCCGGGTAGGGCAGTGCGGCGGCGACGACCAGGAGGGCCCGTTCCGGGTGGCGCGGCACGACGACGAGCCGGGCCTCCGGATGCCGTTGGCGCACGATGCGGAAGGCCGAGATGACGGCCTCCTCCTCCCCCTGGTGGGTGCTGCCCGCCACGAAGAGCGGCGCTTCCCCACGCCGCAGGTCGGACCAGATTCCCTTCCTGGCCCCGTCCAGGCGATCCAGCAGGGCGTCCACCTTGCAGTCGCCCGTCACGGTGATCTTCTCGCGGGGCACGCCCAGGGCCGAGAAGTTCTCGAGGTCCTCCTCGAAGCGCACCAAAAGGCGCGTGAAGCACGACAGAACCCCGCGCCAGAAGGAGGCCTCGCGCCTCAGTTTGGCGAAACTCTCGCTCGAGAGGCGTCCGTTGGCCAGGAAGGTTGGGATGCGCCGCGCCTTGAGCTGGGACAGCATCTCAGGCCAGCGCTCCGTTTCCATGGCGACGTAGGCTGCCGGCCGGACGGCGTCAAGGGCGCTCCGCACGTAGCGTCCGACGTCCCAGGGGCTGTAGATCATCCGATCCACCTGCCCGTCCAGCAGGCGGCGGGCCATGTCCTGCCCCGTCGTCGTGACGGTGGAGAGGAGGATGGGGCGGGTCGTTTCCCCCCTCATGCGGCGGATGACGGCGCTGGCGGACTGCACCTCTCCGACGGAAACGGCGTGGACCCACACGCCGCCCGTGGGCACGTCCGCGAAGCGTCCCATGCGCTCCTCGATGCCGATCCCTTTGTACTTCCGGCGGAGCCAGCTCAGGCCGCCGGCCCTGAAAAATGCGTTGATGCCCAGGCGGTAGGCGGCCATCCCGGCCCGCCACGCCCAGGGCTCCTGATCCATTCGGTCCTTATTCAATCTCCGCAAGGGAGGCGCCTCCCGTTCGTCTTAAAGGTAAAGGGGCCGTCGAGTCCGAGGGGCCCGCCCTCGGCGGAGGGACAAGCCGCCCTCCGTTTTTTTATTATCCCATAGCCCTCCGGATTTTTTGCACCGCCTTATCACAGGCCCTGCACCCCCGGCACAGGACGTCATCATAGTATATAATGAGGGGCGTTGTCGCTGCCGAAACCGTCAACGTCGTCATCAAATCACCCATCGAAACTATTTTTGAAATTTTGGAGGCGAAGGCATTGGTTCGAACGGTGCTGCATGAGGTGCATGATCTGGGGCAGAGCGTCTGGCTGGACACGATCAGCCGGGAACTGATCGCGTCCGGGGGGCTTGAGCGTTGGATCGAGCAGGGCGTCGTCGGCGTGACGACGAACCCCGCGATCTTTGAGCAGGCCATCGCGCAGACGGAGGACTACGACCGGGAGATCGCGGACCTGTTCGCTCAGGGGAAGGACGCAGCCGGGGTGTACGAGGTCCTGACGCTTCGGGAGGTGGGGGCTGCCGCGGACATCCTGCGGCCCGTCTACGACAGGACGCAGGGCCTGGACGGCTACGTCAGCCTGGAGGTCAACCCCCTTCTGGCGTCGGACACCGACAGCACGGTGGACGAGGCGGAGCGCCTCTTCGGCCTGCTGGGCCGCCCCAACGTCATGATCAAGATCCCGGCGACGCCGGAGGGCATCCTGGCCGTGGCGGGGGCTACCGCCGTGGGGGTGAACGTCAACGCGACGCTGATCTTCTCGGAGGAGCAGTACGCGAGGGTGGCGGACGCCTACCTCTGCGGGCTCAGCTCCTGCATCAGCGCGACGTTCCCTGCCTCCGTGGCCTCCGTCTTCGTCAGCCGCGTGGACACGGCGGTGGACAAGGCGCTGGCGGCTAAGGGGGAGGAATCCCTCTGCGGCAGGATCGCTGTGGACGGGGCCCGCATGATGTATCAGCACTTTAAGAAAGAGGCCTTTGCGGGCAAAACGTGGCAGGAACTGGCGGCGAGGGGGGCGCGGGTCCAGCGACCGCTCTGGGCCAGCACGGGGACGAAGAACCCCGCCTACTCCGACGTGAAGTACGTCCAGGAGCTCATCGGCCCAAACACGGTCAACACCGTGCCCCCGAAGACCATCACGGCCTTCCTGGACCATGGGCGCGCCGCCGTTTCCATCGAGGACGACCTGGCCGGTGCCAGATCGCGGCTGAGGCGCCTGGAGGAGCTGGGCATCGACCGGAAGGCCATCTGCGAAAAGCTTTTGGCCGACGGCATCGAGTCCTTCAACGGCGCCTTCCGGTCCCTCCTGGAGGCCATCGAGAGAAAGGCCGGCGCCAGAGCCTGACCCCGCCACAGAACCTCAAGTCTGCCGTCCCCAGCCGCGCCGGAGGGGCGGCAGCCTCATCCTGTCTCAGCGCTTCCCTGAATCTCCCGCACTTTGCCCCTTGGCCCTGTTTGGCATTGCGCTTTATGATAATATAATTATGGAAAAGTATCGGGCCTTCGCCCGAGTGGAGGAGTGTTGTCGGGATGATCGCTGCAAACATTTCGGTATTGGAGGAACTGCGCGCCCTGAAGCGGACGCTGCAGGACAGCCTTTGACCTGCCTGCTCTGGAGGCGCGCTCAAAGGCCCTGACCCAGGAGAGCTCGGCGCCGGACTTCTGGACGCGGGACGGCCACGAGGCCGTGCTGAAGGACTTGTCCGGCGTGAATGCGCGCATTGAAGGCTGGCGCCATCTTTGCTGCGAGATGGACGACCTGTCCGTCCTGGAGGACATGCTGCGGGACGCGGAGGACGCCGAGCTCCAGGGGGAGTTCGAGCGAAGGGCGGCGGAGGTCCGCCGCACGATGGAGCACAGCAGCCTGATCCTGCTCCTGAACGAGGAATACGACTCGTCCAACGCGATCCTGACGGTACACGCCGGGTCGGGCGGGCTGGACTCCCAAGACTGGGCGGAGATGCTGCTGCGCCTGTACCTGCGCTACGCGGAGCGCAACGGCCTCAAGGCGACGGTGCTGGAGGCGACGAACGACGAGGAGGCGGGCATCAAGAGCGCCACGGTGATGATGGAGGGCGACAACGCCTACGGCTTCCTGAAGGCGGAACGGGGGGTGCATCGTCTGGTGCGCATCTCGCCGTTCGACTCCGCCCACCGCCGGCACACGAGCTTCGCGTCGGTCCTCGTCACGCCGGAGTTCTCGGACGACGTGGACGTCGAAATCCGTCCCGAAGACCTGAAGGTGGACACCTATCGGGCCAGCGGCGCGGGCGGACAGTACGTCAACCGGACGGACTCCGCTATCCGCATCACCCACCTGCCGACGGGCATCGTCGTCACGTGCCAGAACGAGCGCTCTCAGCACATGAACCGCCAGGTGGCGATGCACGTCCTGAAGAGCAAGCTCTACGAGCGCGCCCTTCAGGAGAGGCAGGACGAGCTGGCCTCCGTAGTGGGCGACAAGAAGGAAACAACGTGGGGCAGCCAGATCCGTTCCTACGTCCTGCACCCCTACACGCTGGTGAAGGACCATCGGACGGGGCTGGAAAAGGGCAACGTTCAGGCGGTGCTGGACGGGGACATCGACGACTTCATCATGGAGTACCTGCGCCTCCGCGCCCGCAAAGAGCTGTAGGGTGCCCGAGTGATGGCCTATCCTCCCGATGGGAGCGGGCGTAATCCCATTTAGGGAAGTTTTACTGGGTCACTTCTGACAGCCCTGTGATTGCGTCAACGATTTTCTTGAAACTAATTAGATTATCTTCGGGCGAGCGTCTGCGGAGTCCCTGAGGCGGCGGTCGGGCGCCCCGGCCCAGGGCCCCGATTTCGGTTTTGGAGGCGCTCCCCGGTATCGAGGTGTTTTTCATTGAGTTCATTACCCTGGACGTCCCTGCGGCGGGCAGCCGCCGCTCTCGCGCTCCTGCTCCTGGTTGCCGGCCGGGGGGAGGGGGCCGTGCGCCCCTTCGTGCCAGAGGCCCCCACGCTCTCTGCGGCCTCCCTGAAGCCGGGCGAGCACGGAGTCCTGAAGACGGTCCTCAAGGGGACCCAGCCGACGGATATCCCCGTCGAGGTGGTCAGCGTCGTCCCCCAGAAGGGGGAGGTGGAGAACGTCATCCTCATCCGCTTCCTGCCGAACGCGAATGAACGGGCGGGCAGGTTGGCCCAGGGGATGAGCGGCTCCCCCGTCTACGTTCGAGGGAAGCTCATCGGGGCTGTGGGGAGCGGTTGGGAGTTCGGCGATCACCGACTGGCCCTCGTGACGCCGATCGACGTCATGTGCGCCATCTTCGCCCACGGGGAGGGGACGGTCGCGTCGGGAGCGGCATCGGAGGGTGGGGCCCGACTGGCGGCCCCCCTGTCGGTTTCCGGCCTCTCCCAGAGGTCGGCCCGGCGGCTTGGCCGTGCCCTGGGGGCGACGCTCGCGGAAACGCCGGGTTCCTCCGGAGGGCCCCTGAAGGTGGCGGAGGGCGACTTCCGCTTCAAGCCGGGGGACTCCATCGCCGCCATGCTGGCCTGGGGCGATGTCGACGTCGCCGCGACGGGCGCCGTGACGGCCGTGTCGCGGGACGGCCGCTTTCTCGCTTTCGGACACCCCTTTCTGAAGCGCGGCAGAGCCGCCTACCCGGCGGCGCGGGCCTACGTCCACGAGGTCGTTTTGAACCAGGCCTTTCCTTTCAAGCTGGCGAGCCCCCTGGACGTCGTGGGGACCGTCACCCAGGACCGGGCGGCCGGCATTGGAGGCCGCGCGGGACAGTTTCCCGCCTCCGTTTCCGCGACGCTGGTGCTGAAGGACCGGGATCGGGGACGCCGCGTCGAGCGCAGCTTCCGCGTCGTGTCGGATGCGTTCCTGAGCGCGAAGCTCCTGGAGTCGATCTATGCGGGCCTGCTGGAGGACCTGTGGGGGCGCGTCGGGCAGGGCACGATGAACGTGACCCTGCGGATCGAGGGCAAGGGCGTTCGCAACGGCTGGACCCGGAGCGACGTCTTCGTTTCCGACGAGGACGTCAGCGGCGTTGCCCTCAAACAATCCTCCCAGATCATGGATGCGTTTCTGCTGCAGCCTTTCGAGGCGGTCATGCCCCTGGCCTTCCGGCTGGAGGTCGAGGCGACGGAGGAGCCGCGGGTGCTGGTCATCGAGGGGGTGGACGCGCCGTCCGAGGTCCGGCCCGGCGAGGACCTGCCGGTGACGGTGACGCTTCGGCCCTGGAGGGGGCGCCCCGTGAAGCGCAGCTTCAAGCTGAAGGTGCCGGAGGACGCATCGGGCGTCTGCGAGCTCCTGGTCCGCGGCGGCGGCGCGCAGCCCCTGCCCCAGTTGAGCCTTGAGGGCGGCTGGAAGTCCATCGACAGCCTGAACCGTATGCTGGAGGAGATCGCCGCCTTCGACGCGAACGATGAGCTCGTGGTGGAGCTGCTCAGCGACTCCATGGCGACGGCTCTGAAGAAGATCGGGAAGGGGAAGGACGTGGGGGAGATCGGCAAGGGCGGCGGCAAAAAGGACCCCAGGGAAAAGCCTCAGGGCCGCGGGGACGGAGAGAAGGAGGGGGTTCCCCCTGAGCTCCTGCCTGAGGAAACGGAGTACCTGAGCGAGACGAAGGAACGCCGCATCCGAGAGGGGAGCCTTCGCATCCTCCGGTCGGACCGCTTCGTGGACGGCCTGATGCGGCGTCTTGTGACGGTGACGGACGACTCCGATGAGGACTCTGACGAGAGCGGCGCCGACAAGGCCCGGTTCTGACCCCATGGAACGGACGACGGCAGGCGACGCCCCGCACAAGGCGTCCTGGTGCCCCCCCTTCATCACGCTGGAGGGCATCGACGGATCGGGCAAGAGTACCCAGGCCGCGCTCCTGGCCGAGTGGCTGAAGGCGGAGACGGGGCGCCACGTGCTCCGAACGTTCGAGCCGGGCGGCTGGGAGGCGGGGCAGGCCCTTCGCGAGCTGATCCTGCACGGCCACATCCCGGACGCAGCCACGGAACTCCTGCTGTTTCTGGCGGACCGGAAGGGGCACCTGGCGGAGGTCGTGCTGCCGGCCCTCGCCGCGGGACAGATCGTCCTGTGCGAGCGCTACACGGACTCCACCAGAGCCTACCAGGCCGGAGGGCGTGGGGTGACCCCGGCGTTTCTGGAGCGCCTTCTGGCGGCCTGCGACTTTCCGGTGCCCGACCTGACGATCTTCCTGGACCTTCCCCCGCGGACGGCCGCGAAGCGCCTGGCGGATCGGGGCGGCGGGGATCGCTTCGAGGCCAGCGGGCTTGAGTTCATGGAGAGGGTCGCGCGGGTCTATGCGGAAATCGCGCGGCGCGAGCCCCGGAGGGTCCTTGAGGTCCCGGCCGCAGGCGCTCCGGAGGACGTGGCGCGAGAGGTCCGGCGCGGGGTGCTGAGGCACCTTGGGGTGCTGCTTTGAACTCGCTCCGGGTGAAGCAGGGCCTGGGCGGCGGTTCCGCGACCAAGGCCCCCGTCGGGGCGGGCGGAGGCGGCGGACGGCACGCTGCGCCCGCAGGCGCCGTTTCCCCGGCGAACTCCTTTGAGGCGGCGCTTGAGTCGTCGGAGCTGGAACAGCTCCTCGACCGGCTCTACGACATCTCCGACCGGTTGAGCGTCTTTCCGTCGGGGCAGCTCCTGGCGGAGTACCGCTCGGTGCTGACGGAGCTCCTGCGCCGCGCCATGCAGGGGCTGCGCATCAAGCGCGATCTGCGCTGGCGGAAGACGGACAAGAAGATGTACGTCACGATCGAGAGGACGGAGGCGGCCATGGACGAGCTGGAGGAGGCCTTCCTCTACGAGGGGGACCGCACGAGGGCGCTGGCCCTGATGGAGGAGATCAAGGGTTGTCTGATTTCTCTCCTGATGTGAGCGCGGGGAAGGCAGAGCCCTTTGAGGCCCTTTGCGCCTGGCGGACTCTGGAGGAGGAGTTCGCGGCGGGGGACGTCCCCCACTGCAGGGCCGTTTCGGCGCCCCTCGTCTGGCACCCGGCGCTCCTGGAACGCCTTGCGCGCCTGACGCTCGACATCGGTCCCGACGCCCCGTCCCCCGTGCGGGAGGGGCATCCGGACCTGGTCGTGGCGGGGGAGGTCGGGCGGGCGCCGGACGTCGCCGCGTGCAGGACGCTGATCCAGGACCTTGCCCTGAAGCCTGCCGCTTCCGTCCGACGTCTGGGCGTCGTCCTGTCCGCGGACCAACTGCTGCTGCCGGCGGCGAACAGCCTCCTGAAGCTGGCGGAGGAGCCTCCTTCCCACGCCTGCCTGCTCTTCCTCCTGGAGGGCGGCGTGATCCTGCCCACCCTCAGGAGCCGTGCCCGGTTCACGACGCTGGCGGCGCCCGCCGCGGCGGAGGGCGCTCCGCCCCCGTCAAGCGACGGGGAATGGCTCGCCTGGGTGGAGGGGGCGCGAGGTGGGGACGTGCCGGTCGCTGCGGCGCTGGCGTCCTGGGCGACCTGGGCCCTGCGCCGCGGGGACGCCCCGCGGGCTGCAAAGCTCGACCGGCTCAGGACAATTGCGGAGACGAAGAACCTCTCCGTCCCCATGCTCTGCGATCTTTTGATCTTAGCACTCAGGGAGGAACTTCCTTTTGAGCATTTATTTGGCAACTTTCGGTAAGCTGCGCTACCTTGGCCTGGCTGAGATAGCGGACGAGGACCTGGCGGAGTCCCGGTGGGTGCTGCTGAGGACGGTCCGGGGGCTTGAGATGGGGCGCCTCGGCGGTCCCCTCTCTCAGGAGCAGGAGGCGAAGTACCGCGCGTCCTGCCTCGGTGAGAACGGCGAGCAGGCGCGCGGCCCGGAGCCCATGCTGCAGGAGGTGGAATTCGTCGCGAACGCCGGACCGGAGGACATGGAGAACTACCGCCGCTGCCGCAGCGACGAGGAGCGCGCGCTGGTCCGTGCGCGGGAGATCCTGCTGGAACAGGACGGGCTGCAGATGAAGCTGGTGGACGTCGAGTACATGCTGGACCGTCGAAAGCTCTTCTTCTACTTCACGTCCGAGCAGCGCGTGGACTTCCGCGCCTACGTCCGCGACCTGGCGCGGGACTTCCACACCCGCATTGAGATGCGGCAGATTGGGGTGCGGGACGAGGCCCGTGTCGTCAAGGGGATCGGGCCCTGCGGGCGTCCCTGCTGCTGCAGCTATTGGCTGCACGACTTCACCCCCATCTGCATCCGCATGGTGAAGGAGCAGAAGCTGGCGCTGAACCCCACCAAGATATCCGGCATCTGCGGCCGGCTGATGTGTTGCATGGCCTACGAGCACGAAACCTATGGGGCGCTGTGGAAGGGGCTTCCCGGACCGGGGAGCAAGATCAGGACGGAGAACGGCACCTACGTCCTGGAGAGCGTGGACCTGGCCACGGAACGGGTGCAGGTGCGCACCCCGTCGGGGCGCGTCGCCGCTGTTCCCGTAGCGGACTTCCAAGACTTCCGCGCGGCTGTGCTGCGGGGCGAGGAATGGGGCGACGAGGAGGCCCTCCCGCGTCCCGCAGGCGCGGGGCGCCGTTTCCCTGCGGGCGGGCGCCGGTCTGACCCTGCCCCCGCCCGCGGAGGGGACGGCAGGCGGAGGGACGTGCCCCCGGTCTCGGAGGAGCGCCGGACCGGGCGGCGTGAGCAGGAGGCCCGGCCTGGTGCGGCGGAGCGAACCCCGCGCGGGGAAATGGAAGGAGCACCCCGACGCAGAGGAGGGCGTCCTCCTAGGCGGCAGGATGGGGAGCGCCCTCCGCGCTCAAGGCAGGACGGCCCGGCTCCAGTCCCGAACGCAGCGGCGGAGGGGGCCCGGCACGGCGAGGAGGAACGTCGTCCAAGGCCGCGCCGCAGGCCGGATCGCCCAAGGCGGCCACGGGGCCCCCGGAGTTCCGGTCCCGATGGGGCCCAGGGGAAGGAGGAGGTCTAAATGGCGTTTTTTGCGCGTCTGAAGGAGGGGCTGAAGGGCGTCAAGGAGCGCTGGAGCGGCGGCATTGCGAAGCTGTTCTCAGGGAGCTCCTTTGACGACGCCTTCTGGGAGGAGCTGGAGGACCGGCTGATCGCCGGGGACGTCGGGGTCGATCTGTCCGAGGAGCTGGTGGAATCCCTGAAGGGGGAGGTCCGGGCCCGCGGCATCGCTTCGCCGGAGGCGCTGAGGGACGTCTTCGTCGAGAGGATCACGGCGGAGCTCCTGTCCGTCCCTGGGATGGGGAAGCCCTTTGAAACGGAGCCCGCCCCCCAGGTGCTCCTGATGGTGGGGGTCAACGGCAGCGGCAAGACCACCTCGGCCGGAAAGCTGGCCCTGCAGTTCAAGGGGCAGGGGAAGGGCGTCGTGCTGGCCGCGGCGGACACCTTTCGGGCGGCGGCGGTGGAGCAGCTGCAGGTCTGGGGCGAGCGGGTTGGGGTGCGCGTCGTCGCCCAGGGGCAGGGGAGCGACCCCGCGGCGGTGGCCTTCGACGCCTGGCAGGCCACTCGAAGCGCGGGCGCGGACCTCCTCATCGTGGACACGGCGGGCCGCCTTCACGACAAGCACAACCTGATGGAGGAGCTGCGCAAGATCCAGCGGGTGCTGGTCAGGGAGGCGGGGGAGGAGCGGGTCCAGACGGTCCTGGTGCTGGACGCGGTACTGGGGCAGAACTCCGTGGCGCAGGCGGAAACCTTCAACTCCATCCTGCCCGTTTCCTCCATCGTGCTCACGAAGTACGACAACACGGCGAAGGGGGGCGTGGTGCTGGCCATCGCCCGCAGGCTCCGCATCCCCGTGCGCTGCATCGGCCTGGGCGAGGCCCCGGAGGACCTCAGCCCCTTTGATCCGGCCGAGTTCGCGGCGGCGCTGATGGAAGGCGAGGCGGGACGATGACCGCGGCGCGGGAGGCGGAGGAGGAGCGGCTCCGGTCGCTGTCGCGAAGCTCACCGCTCTTGGTCTTCCTCAGGGCGATGTACGGCCTGATGCTGGACTACGGCGTCTACCTGCCCGACGGCGCGGACCCCATCGTCCTCTCGAAGGAGCAGCTCGTGGTCCTGGTGGAACGGGGAAGGGCGGAGGCGCCGGTGCGGGACCTTCCGGCCCTGGCGAGGGATGGACTGTTCCGCCCCCTGGCACCGGAAGGCCTGCCGAACCCGGACGCGACCCAGGCCCTGGTCCTGGAGCGGCGCGGTGCCCGCACGGCGACGATCAGTGAAGCCGTCAGCCGGACGGAGCCGGAGTACCCGGAGTGGTGGGAGGCCCCCGTCCCCTTCGCCCTATGCGCCCGGACGGGCGTGAAGCTGAACCGGGCGGCGATGGCGGCGTTCGGGTCGGACCTGGAGCGGCTCAGCGTGGCGGACCTCCCGGAGAAGGACGAGTTCATCGTGGAGCTGGAGGGCAGGGAACGGCCCTGCTACTTGACCTTTCGCCGCGTGGACCGGGACGTCTTCATCATAGACGACTGCACGGGGGACCTGGCGGAGGCGCAGGACATCTCCTGGTGGGCCGCCGTGGGCCGCCGCTGGGCGACCGTCCTGGAGTCCGGGGGAGCCTCTTGGCGCCGTGCGGACTCCCTGCCTGAGGACTTCAAGGGGCAGTCCTGGCCCTGCGAGTGGCAGGGGCGCTTCCTGGGCTACCTCTGCGTGGAGGGGCTGCCGCCGGCCGCCGAGCCCAAGCGGCGCAGGCGGATGAAGGACGATGGAGAGCCGGAGGGGCCCAGGAGGCGCGGGCGCAGGAAGGCCGACGCCCCGAAGAAGGAGGACGAGGTCCTAAAGGCCATAGGGCCCCAGACGATGGCCCTCCTGACGCCGGGGCAGGTGCGGCCCGACGGGCCGGAGGCGGGGCCGGGCGGGTTCGATGCCTGACGCCGATCGTCGGGACGGACCGCTGGTGAAGCGCATCGCGGGCGTCCTCTGGCCCGATGGCGACGAGGGGCGGCTGCGATGGACCCTGGAGGCCCTGTTGGAGCTCTGGGGCGCGCCGGACCTCGTGGGGGAGCCCGTGCCCTTCACCCTGACGGATTACTATCGCGACATCGCGCCGCGCCTCGTGCGGACCTTCCTCTGCTTCCCCGGCCTCGTGGGGGCGGGAGGCTTGGCGGACTGGAAGCGTCAGTCCTGCGCCGTCGAGGCCCGGAGCCGGACCCCACGGGCCGTCAACGTCGACCCCGGCTACGTGGACGGTGCGCGCCTCGTCCTGGCCTCCACCAAGGACCACGCGCACCGCGTCTGGCTTCGGGACGGCGTCTACGCCGAGGTGACGATGCGCTTCCGGTTTGGGAGCTGGACGAGCTTTGACTACACGTTCCCCGACTTCAAGAGCGGCGTCTACGACACGTTCCTCAGCGCCGTCCGGGAGAGGTGGCTGGCGGAGCGGCCCTGCTGTGCCCCATCGTACCACCGGCGGGAGGATGAAGCGCGCGGGAGAGGCGGGGCCGGGCGGAGCCCGTCGTCGGAGTTTTGAGGGAGTGCGCTTGGTAATTCAGCGCTCCTGTGAGGAGGATGTTTAGAGTGATCGAACGGTATGCGGAGCGGGACGTTGACGCGCTCTGGGCGGAGGAGAACCGCCTGAACGTGATGCTGAAGGTGGAGCTTGCGGCGGCGCGGGCGTGGTGCGAGATGGGGCGCGTCCCGGAGGAGGCGCTTTTGGACATCGAGGCCAACGCGCGCTTTTCCGTGGAGCGCGTCCACGAGATCGAGCGGGTGACGCAGCACGACGTCGTGGCCTTCGTCAGCGCCGTGGCGGAGAACGTGGGCGAGAACGGGCGCTACCTGCACCTGGGCATGACGAGCAGCGACGTCCTGGACACGGCGAGCTCCATCATGCTGCGCGACTCCATGGACATCATCCTGAAGGCGCTGGACGAGCTGGACGGCGCGGTGATGACTCTGGCCCGCCGCTACAAGCGCCTGCCCTGCGTCGGGCGCACCCATGGAATCCACGCGGAGCCGATGACCCTGGGCCTGAAGTTCCTGAACTGGCACGCGGAGCTGCAGCGCGACCGCGAGCGGCTTGAGCTGGCGAAACGGCACGTGTCGAGCGGCAAGATATCGGGCGCAGTGGGCACCTACGCGATGAGCTCCCCCGGCCTTGAGGCCCGCGTGTGCGAGCTGCTGGGGCTTGAGCCGGCGTGCATCTCAAACCAGATCCTGCAGCGGGACCGCCACGCCGAGATGATGAACGCCCTCGCGGTCTTTGGCTGCACCATGGAGCGCATGGCCCTTGAGGTCCGCAACCTGCAGCGCACGGAGGTCCGGGAGGCCTTCGAGCCCTTCGGTGCAGGGCAGAAGGGCTCAAGCGCCATGCCCCACAAGCGAAACCCCATCAAGTGCGAGCGCGTCTGCGGGATGTCGCGCCTCCTGCGCGGCTATGCCCTGACGGCCATGGAGAACGTGGCGCTCTGGCACGAGCGCGACATCAGTCACTCCTCGGTGGAGCGCGTGATCTGGCCGGACGCCTTCAACATCGCCGCCTTCATGGCGCGGAGCATGACCGGCATCCTGACGGGACTCGTGGTGGACGAGGCCCGCGTGAGGGAGGACATCGACATGACGGGCGGGCTGGTCTACAGCCAGCGCGTCCTGACCTTCCTGCTGGACGAGCTCAACCTGTCGCGGGAGGCGGCCTACGCCGTCGTGCAGGAGAACGCCATGAGGACGGCGGCGGGGGAGGGGCGTTTCCTGGACCTCCTGCTGCGCGACGGGCGCATCCAGGGCCTCGTGCCGCCGGAGCGCATCAAGGCCCTCTTCGAGAGCGACTTTTACGCGCGCTGGGTGGACGACATCTTCGCCCGCTTCGACGGGGATTGACGCGGGAGGCGGCCTTGCATCGTTTTTGCATGAAGGTCTACGGCTGTCAGATGAACGTCTACGACAGCGACAGGGTTCGCACGGTGCTCCTGCGGCGGGGCTGGCGGGAGGCGGAGGAAGAGGACGCGGACCTGGTGGTCATCACGGGCTGCAGCGTCCGCGCCAAGGCCGAACAAAAGGTGTGGAGCGACCTGGGGCGCTACGAGGCGTCCTGGAGTGGTCACCATCGCCCCGTCCTGGCCCTGACGGGCTGCATCGCGCAGAGCCTGGGGAAACGCGCCCTGTCGCGCTTCCCGTGGGTGCGCCTCGTTTCGGGGCCGCGGCACATCGGCATGTTGCCGGACGGGCTGGAGCGCGTCGTGGCGGAGGACGTGAAGTTGGACCTGCTGGACGCGGACCCGCGGGAGTTCTTTGAGCTGGACGAGGTGACGACGCGCCGCGAGAACCCGTGGCGGGCCTACGTGACCATCGCCTACGGCTGCGACAACTTCTGCACCTACTGCATCGTGCCCTACGTGCGGGGGCGCTTCCTGTCCCGCCCTGCCCCGGACGTCCTGAACGAGGTCCGGGCGCTGGTGGAGGACGGCGTGCGGGAGGTCACGCTGCTGGGCCAAAACGTCAACAGCTACGGCAGGGACCTGGACGGCGGGCCGACCTTTGCGGAGCTCTTGCGGAGCGTGGCGCGGACGCCGGGGCTGGATCGGGTGCGCTTCGTCACCTCCCTGCCCCAGGACTTCACGCGGGACATCGTGGACGTGATGGCGGAGGAGCCGGCGGTGTGTCCCTCGCTCAACCTGCCCATCCAGTCGGGGAGCGACAGGGTGCTGAAGAGGATGAACCGCAAGTACGCGCGCCAGGAGTTCGTCGAGAAGGTGGCGATGGTGCGCGGGGCCCTGCCGGAGCTGGGGCTGACCACGGACCTGATCGTCGGCTTCCCTGGGGAAACGGAGGAGGATTTCGAGGACTCGCTGAGCGCGCTCTCCGAGATACGGTTCGACCTGGTGCACAGTGCGGCCTACTCCGAGCGGGAGGGAACGCCGGCCGCCACGATGCCCGGAGCCCTGCCCCAGGAGGTGCGGCTCGATCGCCTGACGCGGCTCAACGAGCTGCAGGACGGAATCACGCTCTCCATCAACCGGGCTCTCCAGGGCCGCACGTACCGCGTCCTGGCGGACGGACGGGCGCCGCGGGGCGCGGGCCTGCTCCAGGGCCGCACACCCACGGACAAGGTCGTGATCTTCCCCGGCGACGAGGCGCTCCTGGGGCACTTCGTCGACGTGCGGATCACGGAGGCGGAGTCCTGGTGTCTGCATGGGGAAAGGGTTTGAGGAGGGGCCTGGCTCCGTCTACAAGGAAGCAGGCGGGCGGAGCCGGGCAAGGTCTTCGGGAGGTCGGGATTCTTCGATGTTTAAAAGGTTGTGGTCCATCTACGTGAGGTTCTTCCGGATCGGAGCGTTTACCATAGGCGGAGGCATCGTGATGCTGGGCGTGATCGAGGCCGAGGTCCGGGCCACGGGCGAGTTCACCGACGAGGAGATCGCGGACATGATCGTCCTGGCGACGGCGGTGCCGGGCCCCATCGCCACGAACCTCTCCTTCGTCGCCGGCAGGGCCATGGGCGGCCTCCCCGCCGCCGTCACGGCCGTCCTGGGGACGGCGACGGCCCCGTTCCTCAGCATCCTCTTCCTGTCCTCCCTCATCATCGAACACCTGAAGAACCCCTGGCTGATCTCCTTCTTCCTTGGGGCGACGGCGGGGGTGGTCGTGGTGGTGTGGAATTCCCTGTGGAAGATGATCCGGTCCTCCGTGCTGAAGGGCGTCCCCCAGGCGCTCGCCTTCGCGACGACGGCGGGGCTCCTGTTCGTCTGGGACGTCAACCCCTTCATCGCCCTGGCCGCAGGAGGGCTGGTTTCGATCCTGGGCGGACGCTTCCTCCCCAGAGGAGGGCGGGCGTCATGAACACGGTCCTGCTCTTGATGGGCGTCTTCGCCAAGGTGGCCATGGGGGCCTTTGGCGGGGGCCTCGCGACGATCCCCTTCATCCACCGCGAGCTGGTGGAGGTGCGCCCGTGGCTGACGGAGGAGATGTTCGGCCAGACGGTGGCCCTGGCGCAGATGACGCCCGGCCCCGTGGCCCTGAACTCCGCGACGTTCGTCGGCTACCGCATGGCGGGGTTCTGGGGCTCCCTGGGGGCCAGCGCGGCGGTGGTCGCGACGCCGCTCCTGGTCATCGTCCTCCTGCTGTGGCTGATCTCCCGCGCCTCCCAGAGGGCGCAGGAACGGATCACTGCCTTTGAAAAGGGCTTGCGCCCCGCGGTGGCCGGGCTCCTGTTCGTCGCCTTCTGCACGTTGGCCCGTCCCCTGCTGCCCGCGCCATCCTCCCTCCGCGCCATGCTGCCCAAGCTGGCCCTGATCGCTCTGGCGTTCCTCTGTCTTGCGCTCTCCAGGCTCAGGCCCTTCAAGGCCTACCCCCAGCTCCTGATCCTCTTCGCTGCCCTGATGGGGCTGCTCCTGAGGGGGCTTTTGGCGACCCCGTAGACCCTGCCTTCCCTGTTTCTCTAAATAATCCCTTAACAAGGAGTGATCGCCTTGTCCTGTACGTTCGACGTCCTGCGCTTTGACCCGCAGCGCTATCGCTATGCGTCGCGCCGCAACGTGGTCTACGGCTCCCGCGGGATGGTCACCGCCTCTCAACCCCTCGCGGCCCAGGCGGGGCTGGCCGTCCTGAAGGAGGGGGGCAACGCCGTGGACGCTGCCATCGCCACGGCGGCGTCCCTGACGGTGGTGGAGCCCACCAGCAACGGCCTTGGCAGCGATGCCTTCGCCCTCGTCTGGAAGGACGGTCGGCTCCATGGCATCAACGGCAGCGGCTTCGCCCCCCTGGCCTGGTCGCTGGACGCCTGGCGGGAACGCGGCTGGAAGAGGAACCCCGTGAATGGCTGGGGCGCGGCGACGGTGCCCGGAGCGGTGGCGGTCTGGTGCGAGCTCTCACGCAGGATGGGGCGTCTGCCCCTGGCGAAGGTCCTTGCCCCCGCCATCGAGTACGCCCGGGGCGGGTACGCCGTTTCTGCCAACGTGGCCTTCAACTGGACCAGGGCCTTTGAGAGGTTCAGAGGCCTTCGCTCGCCGGAGTTCGTCGCCTGGCTCCCCACCTTCTGCCCCCTGGGGCGGGCGCCCCGTGCGGGAGAGGTGGTGCGCCTGGAGGACCACGCGAGGACCCTGGAGGACATCGCCAAAAGCGGGGGGGAGGATTTCTACCGGGGCGCGCTCGCGGTGAGGATGGCAGCCTTCGCGCAGGCGACGGACGGCTTCTACACCCTGGAGGACCTCGCCGCCTTCGAGCCGGAGTGGGTGGACCCCGTGTCCGTGAGCTACCGGGGCTACGACGTGTGGGAGATCCCGCCCAACGGGCAGGGCATCTGCGCCCTCATGGCCCTCAGCATCCTGAAGAACTTCGACTTCCGGGAGCGGGACGGCGCCGAAACCTTCCACCGCCAGATCGAGGCCATCAAGCTGGGGTTTGCCGACGCCCACCGCTACGTGGCGGACCAGCGCTTCAGCCCCGTCCCCGTGAAGGAGCTTCTGGCGGACGCTTACGGCGCGGACCGCAGCAGGCTGATCGGGGACTGCGCCGAGGAGCGCAGCGCGGGGGACCCCATGCCGGGCGGCACGGTGTACTTCGCGGCAGCCGACGGCGAGGGCTGTATGGTCTCCTTCATCCAGAGCAACTACATGGGCTTCGGGTCGGGCGTGGTCATCCCCGGGACGGGCATCGGGCTCAACAACCGCGGACACTGCTTCTCCCTGGACCCGGATCACCCCAACGTCATCGCCGGGCGCAAGCGGCCCTACAACACCATCATTCCGGCCTTTCTGACGCGGGAGGGGAGGCCCGTCGGGCCCTTCGGCGTGATGGGCGGCTTCATGCAGCCACAGGGGCACGTCCAGGTGGTGATGAACGTCGTTGACTTCGGCATGAACCCGCAGGAGGCGCTGGACGCGCCACGCTGGCAGTGGACCGGCGGGATGAAGGTCGCCGTGGAGCCGGGCTTTCCCGCGTCGGAGGCTCAGGTCCTGGAGGCCATGGGGCACGAGGTCGTGCCTGAGGTGTCCTCGAACGGCTTCGGGCGGGGACAGATCATCTGGCGGACGGAGGACGGCTCGCTGGTCGGGGCCACGGAGCCGCGCACGGACGGCTGCGTCGCGGCCTGGTGATCGGCTCAGGGGAGGGGAGCGGCAGCCCGCCTCAGCCCCGGAACCAGCGACGGCGGGTCAGGAGGTAGCAGAGGGGTAGCAGGTAGAGGTAGGTGGCGTAGGGGACGGCCCCCGCTCCTGCCCCCATCATCGTCAGGGGCACGGAGCAGCCGATGCACCAGGGCACCATCCCTGCCGTGATCACCGCGGAGTTCGCGATGTCCTGGGCGAGTTCCGCGGGGGGCAGGTCTCGCTCCTCGTAGGGGTGCCGGACGACGTGGACCGTCATCATGACGGCGACGGTCTGGTTGCAGAAGATGGCGTTCGCCAGGGTCCCCAGGGTCAGGGTGACGGGGTAGGCCCCCAGCGCGTTCATCGCGCGGGTGAGGCGGGACTGAAGGCCCCGCAGGATGCCCGTCCCGTCGAAGATTCCGGCGTAGGTGCCCGATATCATGAGGGCGGCGCTGATCTCCAGCATCGAGACGAGGCCCCCTCCGTTGAAGATCGCGCGGACGCTGCCCTCCGGCGCGTGGAAGCCCATGAGGGCGAAGCGCAGGGCCCCTGCCGTCCCCGTCCTCTGCAGGAGGACGGCGCAGAAGAACGCGCAGAGGATGCTGACCCCGAACGAGTGGAGCACCTTGACCTTGAAGAGGGGCAGGACCAGCATGACGAGGGCCGGCAGGGCGCACCAGGGGCTGAGGTGAAAGTCCAGGTTCAGGGACGTCAGCACCGCGCCCTCCCCACCGAGCATGGGGTTTTTGAAGGAGAGCCACGCGTGGAGGCCGAGCGCGAGGAGGAGGGGCAGGAGCGCGGTCCGCATCATGAGCTTGACGTTGTCGTAGAGGTCCGTGGAGGTGAGGGCGGCGACGAGGTTGGCGCAGGAGGAGGCGGGAGAGGCCCGGTCGCCGAAGTAGATGCCCGACAGGATGGCCCCCGCAGCCGCTAACTCGCTCACGCCCCCGCTGCGGGCCACCGTCATGAGCGCCACGCCCAGGGTCCCCGCCGTGGCGAAGGAGGACCCCAGGGCGTAGGAGAGGGTGCAGGAGAGGAGAAAGGCCGACAGGATGAACGTCGAGGGCGAAATCAGCCTGAGACCCCAGGCGGTGAGGAGGGCGAAGGTCCCTGCGGCGCGCCACAACCCCGTCAGGACCCCGATCGTCAACATGACGCGGACGACGATGAGGGACTCCTGCACGCCCCTCCAGGCCATGTGGAGGAGCGAGGGGAGTGCGAAGCCCCGGCGCAGCCCCACGCCCATAAAGCCGACAAACCCTGCGGCCAGTGCCCAGAGCATGGAGTAACCGTACGCCAACGATCCGGCCATCAGGGCCGCGAAGACGACGAAGGCAAGGGTAAGGTCCATTCAGCGTTTCTCCATCATTTTTGGGATAGGAATAAATTCAGGACGGCAAGGAGGAGGTCCGTGGACCTCTCAGCCTTGCCGTCCTTGCCGTTTTTGACCGGAGGCCTTACGCCCTTCGCCTCAGGAGGAACGCCGCCGCCAGGGCCACAACCAGGCCGTTCGATGCCGCGTCGCAGCCGCCGCCCTTCCTGGACTTGCGCTCCCGCACCGTGACGACGAACGACCTGCTGGTCGTGGTGGAGTTGGAGTACCCGCTGCTGCCGAGGTTCGCGGAGGCGGTGACGACGACGGAGGTCGTGCCCTGGGCGCGCCCCGTCAGTTGGATCGTCCTGCCGTTCAGCACGGTCGCTTCCACGACGCCCGCAGTGCTGTTCGCGGTGACCTGCAGCGTGTAGGGCACGTCGAGGGTCTCGCCGTTCAGCGTCGTCCGCACCGTCGGGGTGATGGTGCGGACCTGGTTCAGGGCCAGCGTCTGATCCGGGATGACGTCCATGGAGAGGAGCACGATGGGGGCGTCCCTTCCGACCCGGACGGTGAGGGAGCGGGTCGACGCGGAGGCCTTTCCGCCCGCAGCCGTCCAGCCGTGCACGACGGCGGACAGGGTCGTCATGCCATCTCGGAGGGCCGTAGCGCGCCCGTACCTGTCCACGCTGAGCACGGTGGCGTCGCCCACGATCCATTCAATGCCCCCCGGATGGACGCTGCCATCCAGGGAGGCGTCCGCGGGGAAGACCTTGACGTCGTAGGACGCGCCCTGTCCCAGCTGGACGTAGGGCGTCCCGGCGAGGTCCGCGCTGACGAGGGCCACCGGAGTGGCCTCAAAGGCTCCCGCGTCGTAGCCGACGAGCTGGGGGCGCAGCGTGCCGCACTCGTCGATGGAGACGGCGCCGGCCGCGGAGGAGGGGATCAGGTCGCGCGCGGGAGAGGCTCCGGAGAGCTTCAGGACCTCGACACCGTTCGCGCTCTCCAGCTTGAGAGGGGCCGCCAGGAAGACGTCCTCCGCCCTCTGGTTCGCCAGGCTTTCCGGTCCGACGCCGGCGTTGGAGGTCCCCAGGACGTTGTAGCGCACGGAGGAGATGGCGCCCGCCCCCTCGGCGTGGAGGTCGTCGCCCGCGCCGCTCCTCGTCGAGCGGTTGCCCACGGCGATGACGCCCAGGAAGCTGGCCGCGCCGTTCGCCACGGCCACGCCTCCGCCGCTCGCGGCGCTGTTGCCCGCGATGGTGCAGAACTGGAACGTCGTGTTGTTCAGGCTGACGCTGTCCACGCAGACCGCGCCGCCCGCCACGCTTGCGGTGTTGCCGAAGAACGTGCAGTTCGTAAAGTGCGCGTTCGCGTTCCCGCTCACCAGCACGGCGCCGCCGCTCTGGAGCGAGGATGCCGTGCCCTTGGTGAAGGTGATCCGATGGAACGCGGCCGTGCCCCTGGTGACGTTGAAGATGCGGGTGGACCCGCCCTCGATGGTAACGCCCTGTCCGTTGAGTTCCAGGTTCGAGGTGATGGGCATCTCGGAGGAGGTCCGAATGGTCCGGACCTCTGGGGCGACGTTGATGACGTTGGCCTCGCCGTTGGCGTTGGCGCTGGCGACGGCCTGCTGCAGGGAGCCCGGGCCGCCGTCGGCCCCGCTCGTCACCGTGAACGTTGCCGCGCCCGCCGGGCCTGCCAGGCCTGCCGCAAGGCACGCCAGAAGCGCCAGCGTCAGGGCGGAATGTGTTCTCCTCATGGTATCATGACCTCTTCTTTCTGCAGTTTCCTGCAAATTGGTGCGCGCCACAGCGCCGTGCGCCTCCGGCGGCACCCGCCTCGCAAAAGACTTCCTCAATTTTACACGGAAAAACGCCTTTGCGCACGCCGTGGCGCGCCGGACCTCAATTTTTCTTTACGAAGGCGCCGCTGCAGAGGCGGACGTAGGCCTCCGGGGGACGGCGCGAATGCGCGGGCGGGACGCTCAAAATTGCGCGGATTGTAGTACAATAATAGTCGAAGAAGTCTTGGAGTGTGTCCTTTAAAATTTTTTGCGTTGGGTTCTTCCGAAGAAGGGGGCGCGGGCGACGAGCGGCGCGCGCGGAAGGGCCGGTCTTCTTTGCCGAAGGGAGCCCTTGGGGCTTCCCGTCGGATTCATTTTGAGGGGGGTTATTTTTTCATGAAGCGTAACTGGAAAACGATGGACGGAAACGAGGCGGTCGCTCACGTTGCCTATGCGTTCTCCGAGATGGCGACGATCTACCCGATCACGCCCTCGTCGCCCATGCCGGAGCACATCGACGAGTGGGCGGCCCACGGCCGCAAGAACATCTTCGGCAAGACCGTCAAGGTGACGGAGATGCAGTCCGAGGGGGGCGCGGCCGGCGCGATCCACGGCGCGCTCTCCGCGGGCGCCCTGGCCAGCACCTTCACGGCGTCCCAGGGGCTCCTGCTGATGCTGCCGAACATGTTCAAGATCGCGGGAGAGCTCCTGCCCGGTGTGTTCCACGTCTCCGCCCGCGCCCTGGCGACCCACGCGCTCTCCATCTTTGGAGATCACAGCGACGTCATGACCTGCCGCATGACGGGCTTCACGATGCTGGCCGCCGGCAGCGTGCAGGAGGCGGCGGACCTGGCTGCAGTGGCCCACCTGACGGCCATCGAGACGAGCGTGCCCGTGCTGAACTTCTTCGACGGCTTCCGCACGTCCCACGAGATCCAGAAGATCGACGTCTACGACTATGCGGACCTGGCGAAGCTGGTGGACTACGACGCCATCGAGACGTTCCGCGAGCGCGCCATGCGCCCGGAGAACCCCTTCGTCAAGGGCACGGCCCAGAACCCGGACATCTTCTTCCAGGCCAAGGAGGCGTCGCAGCCCTACTTCGACCGCGTGCCCGACGTGGTGGCGGAGTACATGCGCCAGGTGTCGAAGCTCCACGGCCGTGAGTACTACCCGTTCCAGTACTACGGCGCGCCGGACGCGGAGCGCGTCGTCGTCGCCATCGGCTCCGTCTGCCAGGCGACGGAGGAAGTCGTGGACTGGATGAACGCCAGGGGTGAGAAGGTTGGCCTCATCGAGGTGCACCTCTACCGTCCGTTCTCCCCGAAGTACTTCTTCCGGGCGCTTCCCTCCACGGTCAAGGCCATCGCCGTGCTGGACCGCTGCAAGGAGACGGGCGCCCTGGGCGGGCCTCTCTACGAGGACGTCCGTTCCATGTTCTTCGACTACGGCCCCAACGCCCCGAAGGTCGTGGGCGGCCGCTACGGGCTGGGCTCCAAGGACACGACGCCGAGCTGCATCAAGACGGTGTTCGACAACCTGAAGCTCTATGAGCCCCGCAACGACTTCACCATCGGTATCGTGGACGACGTGAACGACAGCTCCCTGCCGATGCAGGACCACATCGACACCGCGGCGGAGGGCACGGTCTGCTGCAAGTTCTGGGGCCTCGGCTCCGACGGCACGGTGGG